>CAZPZL010000223.1:0-5083 GCA_964590925.1 uncultured Granulicella sp. | reverse complement strand
CAAGTACGTCGAGCTGGAAGGCTATGCCGCCGTGCAGAAGGCGATTGCGCAGGGCGCAGAGGCGATGCCCGGCTGGATCATAGATACCATGAAGGCTAGTGGCCTGCGTGGGCGCGGCGGCGCGGGCTTCCCCACGGGGATGAAGTGGAGCTTCGTGCCCAAGACCTCCGCCAAGCCGAAGTATGTGCTGGTCAACGGCGACGAGAGCGAGCCGGGCACATGCAAGGACCACATGATCTTCCGCGAGGATCCGCACGCGGTCATTGAGGGCGCGATGATCGCGGGTCTGGCCATCGGCGCGAAGATGGGCTTCATATACCTGCGCGGCGAGTATCGCTACCTGCTGGAGATCATGGAGCGGGCTGTTGCCGACGCCTATGCGCGCGGCTATCTGGGCAAGAATATCTTCGGTTCCGACCTGGAGTTCGATATCGTCACCCAGACCGGTGCGGGTGCGTATGAGGTGGGTGAAGAGTCGGCGTTGATGGAGTCGCTCGAAGGCAAGCGCGGCGTGCCGAGAATTCGGCCTCCCTTCCCTGCTGTCGTCGGGCTGTATGGCGGACCAACGGTCATCAACAACGTCGAGACCATCGCCAACGTGCCGCATATTCTGCTGATGGGCGGTGAGGCCTATGCCAAGCTGGGCACCGAACGCAACGGCGGCACACGGCTCTTCGGCATCAGCGGCCATGTAGAGCGCCCCGGCGTCTACGAGCTGCCGATGGGCTACTCTATGCGCAAGGCAATCTATGAGGTAGCGGGCGGCATCCGCGGCGGCAGACAGTTGAAGGCGGTCGTGCCGGGCGGTTCGTCCTGCCCGGTACTGCGCGCCGACGAGATTGACGTTGGACTCGACTTTGACCAGATGGCCAAGGCGGGCACGATGCTCGGCTCGGGCGGTATCGTCGTGCTCGACGAGACGGTCTCCATCGTCGAGTTCGCCCTGCGCACTATCAAGTTCTACCAGCACGAGAGCTGCGGCTGGTGCATCCCCTGTCGCGAAGGCACCGACTGGATCAAGAAGACGCTGACCCGCGTCTACGAGGGCGGAGGACAGAAGAAGGACATCGACAACGTGCAGTATCTGGCCGAGAACATGATGGGCCGGACGTTCTGCCCGCTCGGCGACGCCGCGGCGATGCCCACGCTTGGCTTCGTCAAAAAGTTCCGCAAAGAGTTCGAGGACTACATCGAAGGCAAGAAGGCAGGAACACCGGTAATGACAACTGAACAAACGCTAGTGGAGATCCACTGATGGCCGATGTAACCATTACCGTTGATGGCAAGAAGATCACCGCTGCTGCGGGGACGCTGCTGATTGAGGTATGCAAGAGCGCTGGGATCGAGATTCCGGCATTCTGCTACTACCCCGGACTGTCGCTGCAGGCTGCCTGTCGCATGTGCGTGGTGCGTCAGGAAAAAGTGCCCAAGCTGCAGACCGCCTGCACGACGCCGGTGGCTGAGGGGCAGGTTTTCTTCACCGACACGCCCGAGGTGATTCAGGCGCGCAAGGCAACCTTGCAACTGCTGCTAGGCAATCATCCACTGGACTGCCCGGTGTGCGATGCCGGCGGCGAGTGCGAGCTACAGGATATGACCTTCAAGTACGGCGGCGCGGATAGCTTCTACGCCGAGGTCAAGAACCATCGCGAGGAGCAAAAGTGGTCGCCGGTGGTCTACTTTGACCGGCCGCGTTGCATTCTCTGCTACCGCTGCGTGCGCGTCTGCGGCGAGGGGATGGACGTCTTCGCGCTTGCGGTCGCGAATCGCGGTTCGTCCTCGACCATCGTGCCCAATCTACCGGCCTCGATCTCATCCGATGGCCAGGCCCATCTGGACTGCGAGCAGTGCGGCATGTGCATCGACGCCTGCCCGGTGGGCGCGCTCACCAGTGGCACCTATCGCTACAAGACGCGACCTTGGGAGATGAATCACGTCGCCACCGTCTGCACCCACTGCGGCGATGGATGCAAGACGACGCTGGGGGTGCGATCAACCCCCGATGGCGCGGAGATCGTGCGCGGCGACAACCGCGACAAGAGCGGCATCAACGGCGACTTCCTCTGCAACAAAGGACGCTACGCCTTCGACTTTGCCAACCACGACGCGCGGATCACACAGCCGCTGGTGCGTCAGACCTCGGGCGAGCTGAAGGCTGTGAGTTGGGATGAGGCGCTAACCCACGTTGGCAACAAGTTTGCCGAGCTGCGCGATACACGCGGCGGCAAAACGATCGGCGTCATCGGCAGCAACCGCCTGACCAACGAAGAGGCATACCTGCTGCAGAAGTTTGCCCGCTCCGTGCTGCACTCCAACAACATCGACCACCATCGCACGGCGGACTACGTGACATTCGCCCAGACACTGGCAGGGACGACCGGGCGTGCGGCGTCGTTGCGCGAGACGCTGACGGCGAAGGCGGTGCTGCTAGTCGGCGGCGATCCGACCAACCAGAGTCCAGCGACAGCCTGGAATCTACGCACCAACGTGCGGCTGAATAGCGCCCGGCTCTACATCGCCAACAACGCGGAGATCAAGCTGCGGCGGCAAGCCAAGACCTTCCTGCACGTGGCTGAGTATGGCTACGGGATCTTCGCCGAGTATCTTGCGGGCGACGACTCTGCGTCAAACTCAGGCGTCGCGGACACGTCCGCGCTGGCCAGCTTTCGCGAGGCGGTGAAGTCCGAAGAGTCACTGCTGTTCGTCATCGGCAACGATCTCTACGGCGCAGAGCTCAAGCGGCTGATCGAGTTTGGCCTGACCCTACCCAATGCAAAGTTTGCACTGCTGGGGGCCTACGCCAACTCGCGTGGCGCTGCGGATATGGGCCTGCTGCCCGATCTTCTGCCCGGCTACACGCCCATCGCACCCATCAACACCGAAGATCCGGCGAGCCGCATCGCACTCGAGTACGGCTCGCCCACCTCGCCCGGCCTCGACCTGGTAGAGATCTTCGACGCGGCGTCAGCGGGCGATCTCTCCGCTTTGTACGTCGTCGGGGCGAACCCGGTGGCGCGCTACGATGTAGATCCTGCCACGCTGAAGAATACGTTTGTAGTTGTGCAGGATCTCTTCCTCACCGAAACTGCAGCAGCGGCCGATGTCGTGCTACCGGCAGCGAATCTCTACGAGAAGTCCGGCTCTGTGACCAACAGCTATGGCGATCTGCAACAGGTAAAGAAGGCAGCCGATCGCGCGGGCGTTCGCACGGACTTCGAGATGATCGTTCGCATCGCCGACAAGATGGGTGCCGATGTTCGCAAGCTCGTCCCGTTCGGGCCAGCATCCAACGCCGGGGCTACGTGCGCCGACATGGGACAGACTCGCGGCGCGCAGTCGGGAGAGGCTGATCGCCACGCCGTTTGGCTGACGGCCAACAATCTGGAGCCGCGACTCAGCCCCTTCGACCCCAGCTCCATCCTCGACGAGATTCAGCGCCTGGTCCCCGGATACGACGAACTCCTGCGCCTGCAGCTGCTCTCCGGTAACGACCAGCATCTGCAACCGGCAGCTGCCCCGCCCGTCGGCATCTCCACACGCCGCGACCTTGTACTGTCAGCCAACGACACGCTCTTCACCTCGGGTACGCTGACGCACTACTCGACCGTCCTCAACGACCTGCAACAATATCGACCGCGCCAACCGTTGATCCAGATTGTCCTGCAACCCCCGACTAGAGAGAGACCTTGAGCCATCTAACCAATTTCGAAGTCTTCCTGCTTCTGAGTGCGCTGAAGGTTGCGGTCGTGCTGGTCATCACTCTGATGGGTGTGGCCTACACCGTGCTACTGGAGCGCAAGCTACTGGCGAGGATGCAGAACCGCTGGGGGCCCAGCCGCGTCGGTCCCTTCGGCCTGCTACAGCCGCTGATCGACGGAGCCAAGAGCTTCCTCAAAGAGGACATGATTCCGCTGGCTGTCGAGCGACCGCTCTTTATCCTTGCGCCGATTATTGCTCTCAGCTGCGCACTCATTTCCGTCTCGGTCGTACCGTTTGGCGCAGTTACGAGCATCTCGTTTCACGGCGCTCCCGCCGTCGATCTCTTCCAGATCGCCAACGTCAACATCGGCCTTCTGGTGATCCTCGGCATCACCTCAATCGGCGTCTACGGTATCACCCTCTCCGGATGGTCGTCGAACAACAAATACTCGCTCTTCGGTTCGCTACGTTCAACCGCGCAGGTGGTCAGCTATGAGCTGGCGTTGGGGTTATCGTTGGTTGGCGTCGTCCTGCGCGCGCAGTCGCTGAACCTGCGCGTGATCGTCGAAAGCCAATCGGCGCACGGAATGCGCTCGTGGAACTTCTTCGGCGGTCTGCAATTTGTCGCCTTCTTCATTTATCTGATGGCGGCCTACGCAGAGACCAACCGCGCGCCCTTCGACCTACCCGAGGCCGAGGCCGAGCTGGTCGCCGGTTACCACACCGAGTACAGCTCGATGAAGTTCGCCATGTTCTTCATGGCCGAGTACGCCAACATGATTACGGTCAGCTGCCTGGCCACGCTGCTGTTTTTCGGCGGAGCGACCAGCCCCTGCGGCCACATCTTCGCGGGCATTCTGAACACGCCAGTCTTCAACGCGATCTTCCCGGTGTGTTGGTTTGTCGCAAAAGTCTTCGGATTTCTCTCGCTCTACATCTGGGTGCGCGCTACCTTGCCGCGCTTCCGCTACGACCAACTGATGAGCTTCGGCTGGAAGTTTCTGCTGCCGCTCGCCATGGCCAACATCGTCGCAACCAGTCTTATCCTCGCGCTGCGGGGATAAGACTGCGCTGCTTTACAATCGCTAAACACGCTACTCACCAGTTCACTGCAACCTACAGCACAGAGAAGGGCCTGACGGAAGCTCATGCAACTAGCACTGTTCATCATCTTTGGCGCACTGGCTCTGGGCGGAGCACTGAACCTGCTCTTCCAGCGTCATCCCATCCATAGCGCGCTGTCGCTGGTGGTGGTGATGATGTCGCTGGCGGTGCTGTACTGGTCGCTGGGCGCGGAGTTCCTCGCGGCGGCACAGGTCATCGTCTACTCGGGCGCGATCATGGTGCTCTTCGTCTTCGTCATCATGCTGCTGAACGCAGGCAC
>CAZPZL010000222.1:0-5112 GCA_964590925.1 uncultured Granulicella sp. | reverse complement strand
GGCTGGCCAGTGCACCCTTGAAGGCTGCACCGAACTTGTTGCCCGTATACTGCACACTGAAGAAGCCAGTGTGCGGTGCCAACTGAAAGGGGCGCGCACCAATCAGCGGAGCGTTCGAGCCGATGGCGATGCCGGGAAGGTTGGGATTGTTTTCGTATGTGCCGTTTTCGTAGGCGTCGCTGCTGAACGACTGCGTGACCACAGCGTCCAGATAAGTGTATCCGCCGTGGATGTATAGGCGAGTGAAGGGCCGGTATTGCAGCTCGGTCTCGAAGCCCTGAGCGCGGTAGGCCAGCGTGTTGAAGGTTGGCCAGAAGAAGAATCCGAGGCTGGCCGGGATGTTGAAGACATTCACCAATGCTTTGCTATCGATTCCCTCAATCTGATGGTTGTAGGAGTTGTGATAGTAGCCGAGCTTCAGAATTAGCTTGTCGCCGCGGATGTTCTGATCGACGCCAAGATCATAGGTGCGCGAATCCTGCGGGCCCAACTGGGGGATGTGATCCTGAGCGATGGTGCTGGCCAATCCGTTTTCCTGCAACTGGGAGTAGAAACTGGTTAACTGTTGGTATAACGTGGGTTCCTGCGTGCCGTTGGCGACGTTGGCGCGCAGCAGTGTGCCGTGGAACCACTTCGCGTCAGGACGAATCACATCGTAGGAGAGGCCGAGGCGCGGCGATCCCGTAATTCCGTACAGGTGATTCTTTTCCACGCTTCCGCCCAAGGAATAGAACAGGCGGCTCTTGATCTCGCCTTGAAACTGCGCTGTGTACTCGAAGTTGGCGCGCGTGGGATGTCCGAGCTCAGTGTATCCGGGAAACACGCGACTGCTACGCTCGTTCTCATAGTGAAAGCCGAAGAGCGCGGTCAAAGAATGCGCAAAACTGTAGTCGGACTGGTAGTAGAGATCGTCGCGGTTTGAGTCTAAATCCT
The DNA here is from genome assembly GCA_964590925.1 of uncultured Granulicella sp. GTDB lineage: Bacteria > Acidobacteriota > Terriglobia > Terriglobales > Acidobacteriaceae > Edaphobacter. The sequence goes on along the minus strand of CAZPZL010000222.1, from coordinate 4,179 downwards.
CCGCAGACGAACCGTAGAACCCGGCCCGACCAGTGGCAGTGTAGCCGTTGGCTCCACGAATGGTGACGACGTTGCCAAGGTATACAGGGCCAAATATGGTTGTCGTCAGCGTGCCTACGTCGGCGAATTGCTCCTGCTGCTCTCGTGCGCGGGCAATTCCGTATCGGACGAGATTGTGCCAGCCGCTGCCCTGCCGGTTCTCCACCGTCAGGCCGGAGTAAAGATCCTGATCGCTCCGCTTGGCGTTGGCAGAGAGGCCATAGAAGTCGTGTGCTTCGGGCAACCCCGCAGCCGAATCTGTGTTGCGAATGGTGAAGCGAGCCAGTGTGTTGGCCGTCAGTGCATAGCCGAGGTTGGCAACTGCCGTGGCCACATGCTCTTCGTCGAGGGCAAGTGCGTTCGAGGTCTCAAAGCGCGAGAACGCAGTGTAGTAGTCGGCCTTCTGGCGTGTGCCGCTCAACGCAATCTCGTTGCGATAGCTATGGAAGTTTCCCGCCTCGCCCCTGTAGTCGATCTGCGGCTTGGTCGCCACGCCGCGCTGCGTTTCGAAGTTCAACACCCCAGCTCCGGCGTCGGTTCCGTAGAGCGCGGAGTTGCTTCCGCGATAGATCTCCACGCCTGCCAGCCCGGTGCTGGAGACGGAGCCGAAGTCGAATGCGCCGCCCACAACCTCTGCGGGAACGCCATCGAAAAGCACCTTGTTCGCTGAGAAATTTCCTCCGCGCACAAAGAGTGCGGTCTCGCCTTCGCCCAATCCTGTGGCCTGTTGGGTCAGTCCGGCCTGCCCGGTCTGCACCACAAAGACTCCCGCCGACTGGCGCAGCGCATCGACCACATCGACCGAGGTGGCAAGATCGCTCTGGGAGATTAGCGTGATGGACGAACTGGATTGCGCCACCGGTGTGGGCGTTCCGGTCGTCGTCACCGTGGCCCGCTCATGCACCGAGTCAACCTCCAGAACCACGTTCTGCGCGATCTGGTCGGTCGAGCCGCCGTAGAAGTTCTGACCAATGCCGGGATAGAATGTCTCCGCCGAGGTCAGCAGCGTGAAGCGGCCCGCCAAAGTCGAACGAATCTCGAAGGAGCCGTCGCTACCAGAAACGGCATGGGCCACAGCCCTCGGTCCTTGAATTAACTGGATGTGCGCCCCGGCAATCGGCTGGCCAAACGCGTCTGTGACCACGCCGTGAACCACCACCGCACGCGCCGAAGTCGGCACTAGAACGGCGATTGCGAACAGAATATACGCGGCGAGCGCGGAATAACGGGCCCGCAAGACCAGGCGAGGCACGAAGCCACCAAGAATGAATGTCATACTGGAATATTACGTCAGGAAAATCGCAAGAATCGATATATTTTTTGCTAATTTGCTGAAATAACTACGTCCACAGCCCACAGTTCAAAGCCGATTGCCCCCATCCATCGCAGTTTCATCGCGATGGATGGGGCGGTCGAGTGTATCAGGGTCCTTCGCAGCGCTCAGCAAGTGCTACGGCTAAAATCTCCCCAAACTGAAGGCATCTTTCAGTAGCAATACGCACCAGAGTACTGGCGCAGCGAGCAGTAGCGCGTCGATGCGGTCGAGGATGCCGCCATGTCCAGGCAGCAGCGTGCCGGAGTCCTTGACGCCTGCACCGCGCTTGATCGCCGACTCCAACAAGTCACCCAGCTGTGCGGCGATGTTGATGATTGCCGCAAGAATGACCGATTGCCAGACTGGTTCGACGACGTGCAGTACGGTATTGCTGTAGTGTGTCGCCAGTAACTCGCCAAGGAGAACAACGACGAGACCGGCAACGACTGAACCGCCGATGGAGGCGAAGGTACCCTCCCATGTCTTGTTTGGGCTGAGGTGGGTGAGCTTGTGTTTGCCCCAGCGGCGGCCAACGTAGAGTGCGGCGATGTCGCCAGACCAAACGGTGACCATCAGGAAGAGGAGCAGCGGCTTGCCGTCGTCGCGATACCAGATCATTGGAATTAGTGTCAGCGGGTAGGCGACATAGATCAGACCGAAGAGACCAAGCGCGGCGTCGGCCACGACTCGCTCGACAGGTGCACGGAATCCAGCCCACGCAAGCAGAAGCAGTGCCATCAGGCTCAACGCGGGCAGCTCGGCATGGTTGTAGAAGTTGGGCAGGGTGAAGAGAAAGACCAGAGCCGTGCCGAAGATCATCCACCAGACCGGGATCTCAGTGCCGCTGGTGTTGGCCAGACGCAGGTACTCGTAGGCGGCCAACTCCGCCACCAGAGCGCAGGCCAGCGTGAGCATCCACGGCTGTCCACGAAAGATCAGCAGAACAACGACGAAAATCAGCAGAACTGCGGTAATAATTCTTTTCATAGGTCAACATGCAGAATACATGGCAAAGGGCCATGGAGTCGCGCGACGGCTTCCTGGTCACTTGCCTGCGCACAGAAGAATGGATGCGACGAATTTTCAATTCGAGAATCTAAATGGGTTACCCACGGTTTTTTTGTTCCGGGAACAATAATTTGTTAGGGTAACGTATCGGCTGGAAGATGTGGCGCAAGCAGAAAACCATTCTGCCCACGCGCAGCGTCGAATTGAAATAAGGTTGGGCCCGGTCAGCCGATGCAAGGCCAGGGTAAGGAGAGTACGCGATGGCACAATATACGGGAATAGTGAAGTGGTTCAACAATGCCAAGGGCTTTGGATTTCTAGGACGCGAGGGCGGACCAGATGTCTTTGTCCACTACAGTTCAATCCAGAGTGACGGCTACAAGAGCCTGAAGGAAGGCGATGAGGTCGAGTTCGACATCATCGAGGGAAGTAAGGGCCAGCAGGCTGATCAGGTGGTACGCATCAAGCCCGCCACAGCTCAACCCGTCCCGGCTCAAGCAGCCTCGGCTCAGCCTGCCGCCGAGTAGGCGTCTTGGCGGAAGCTCTGGAGAGTTGCTGCGGCTCGACAGGTTTACTCGCAATCTGCAAGCCCGTGCGCTTGCCAAACGCGCTATGCTGAAGACTGTGGCCCTGATTGCGAGTCCGGAAGATCCTGCGCAACTGCTTGCAGTCGAGGCAGTTGATAAGACGCGCCCCAGTCCGATTGCGGACTACGCGGCGCTGTTCAAATTGCGTGTCTCGGCTCTGGTGGTTGTTACCTCCGCAGCGGGATTCTATCTTGGCTGTCTACGTTCTGCTGTCAGCCCAATTTCCCTCACGACGCTAGAAGCACTAGTCGGAATCGCCGTGGCCACTTGCGGATCGAGCGCACTGAATCAAGCGCTTGAGCGCAAGACCGACCGACTGCAACGCCGCACCTGCAATCGCCCAATGGCGACTGGGCGCATCGGGCTGGTGCAAGGAGTTGTGGTTGGCTTGCTAGCGGTTCTTTTGGGATCGTTCTATCTTGCGCACGTTGCCAACCCGTTTTCCGGCGCGCTTACATTGGCAACCGCCGTGGGCTATGTTGCCGTCTATACGCCACTCAAACGTATCGGTACGATCAACACTTTTATTGGCGCAATCCCCGGTGCGATGCCTCCCTCGATCGGTTGGGTCGCAGCTCGCGGACGCGTCGAATGGCCAGCTGTCGCGCTGTTTGCCATTCTCTTCGTCTGGCAGTTTCCCCACTTCATGGCTATTGGATGGATGTATCGCGAGGATTTTGCTCGCGCTGGCATTCGCATCTCGGCAACCATTAAAGACACACGCACTGCGGTTCGCTCGACCGTCGCACAGGCGCTGATCTATGCTGCGCTGATGATTCCAGTCAGCCTATGGCCCTTTGCCTTGGGAACGACGGGCATTGTCTACGCTCTTGCTGCAGGTCTTTTGTCGCTGGGCTATCTGTGGATGACGATTCGATTCACGCGCATTGTAAACAGCCCAGATCTGCACGATGTAGACGCACCGTCCCACCGCCAACCCGCTCGCGACCTACTGCATGCATCAATCATTTATCTGCCGCTGCTGCTGGCCACCATGATGTTGGACGCACGCGGACGATTCTTGTTCTAAACTCATGTTGTCCTAAACCCGTTGCAGAGGCCAACGTCATGTGTTCTGATGCCAAGTCCGATGTAAAGCCCGATGCAATTCTGACGCCCGCCAATCTTCGCACACCGACGGGCGCCATCGTTGGAATCGTTGCCGTATCGGCTATAGCCAGTGCGCTTATCTGTTGGTTGGTCTACTGCCACGCGCCAACCGACCTGGCA
>CAZPZL010000221.1:0-5120 GCA_964590925.1 uncultured Granulicella sp. | reverse complement strand
AGGTCGACATAGATGTCGGCGTGGTCGTACTCGACGTGGGTCAGAATAGCCGCATCAGGAAAGTAGTGGAGGAACTTCGGCCCTTTGTCGAAGAAGGCGGTGTCATACTCATCGCCTTCGAGGATGAAGGGCTGCCTGACGCCATTGGATGCGGGCCTCACCATAAAGCTGGTGCCGAAGTTCTCCGCCACGCCGCCGATCAGGAACGACGGCGCAAACTGTGGCTGCAGGTGCGAGGCGACCTCATAGATCCAGGCCAACATGCTGGTCGTCGTCGTCTTGCCGTGGGTTCCGGCGACAATCAGCGACTCGCGACCCTGTATGAATTCATCGTGCAAGACCGCAGCCATCGAGGTAAACGGGATGCGCGTATCGAGCACATGCTCCAGCTCGACATTGCCACGCGAGATGGCGTTACCCACGATGACAAGGTCGGGGCGAGGCACGAGGTTCGACTCAGCATAGGGTTGGTGCAGCACGATGCCCAATTCCGCCAGCACGTCGCTCATGGGCGGATAAGCAGCCGCGTCCGAGCCCGTGATGCGGTGCCCCTGCGCCTTGAGCATCCCGGCCAGCGACGCCATCGCCGTGCCACAGACACCAATCAGATGGATGTGTTTTGAACTTTTCATGACTCCCCCAAGACTAGACCGCAACCGCTGCTTCGAGAAAGTCCACGCGAGGATTCCCCTCGTCGCACAGGTCCAGCCGCACATGTACGCCCAACGGCAGCGTGATATTTGCGCCATCGACGTGGCCGGATCGCAGCCCAATCGCAATGGGCCCGGTGAAATCGGCGAGCGCATGAAGGATCGCCCCCTCCAGCCAAGGCGCTTCCTCCGACGAGACACACTGCCGCATATCGCCAAAGACGATGCCCGCTACATGATCGAGTTGCCCAGCATAGCGCAGATGCAGCAACATCCGATCCCACTGATACGGCTTCGTGCCAACGTCTTCGAGAAACAGGACTCGCGGCTCGTCCGCCGTTGCAGGCAGCAAGGCATATGGAGTGCCCAGCGCCTCAGCAAAGAGCGAGAGACATCCGCCGGTAAGCATTCCCTCGGCCACGCCTGCGCGCAACACACGCAAACCATCGTCCGCCGTTAACGACCACTCCGCATCGCCTGCGAAGATATGATTCCAGCTAGCAGCATCCACACCACCAGCACGAGAAAAGTCCGAGGCGTCCATCGGGCCGTAGAAGCTCACGAGTCCAGCCTCACTCGCCAGCCACTGATGCAGCGAGGTGTGATCGCTGTAGCCCAAGAAAACCTTGGGATTGGCGCGAATTATCTCCGCGTCGAGATGCGGCAACAGCTCCGCTGATCCCCAGCCGCCACGAGTGCAGACGATCCCATCGATTCCCGGATCGGCGAAGGCTGCGTGCAGATCGGCAAGTCTCTGCTCGACTGTTCCAGCATAGTAGAGCGGTCCGGGCTTGCGCGCATTGGGCATCAGCACGGTCTTGTAGCCAAGCGCTTCGAGAGCCGCCAAACCAACCTCAAGTTGATCGCGCGGCGGCGTACTGGCGGGAGAGACTACTGCCAGTGCAGCTCCGGCGCGCAGTGCTGCTGGCTTAACCAACGCGCTCACCGCAGCACCACCGCAGGCTTGTCCGCAACCGCCGCGTCGGCCTGAAAAGCCTTGCCCTGACAGATTATCTCTGCTGGCCCGGTCAGCCGCATCACTGCGTTGTTGTTGGGCCAAACCGCGCGCTGCGCGCCGCCCTCGGCCAGCGCGGTTAACTCGCGCGCGGTCCCAAGTAGAACCATCGCAGCTGCCGATGAAGCGCAAGTCCCTGTCCCTGATGAGGTCGTCGGACCGCAACCGCGCTCATATATGCGAAATGCAATCTTGTCATTTGATTGCATTATCACAAACTCCACATTTGTCCCATGCGGGAAGTGAGGACTGGTTGCAATCTTCACGCCCAACTCCTGCCACTTTAGTCCGCGCATTCCAAAATCCACTTGCTCGGGAAACAGCACGAAGTGGGGATTGCCGACGTTCACTTCGGCTCCCGATAGCGTGCCAACGCCAGGAATCTCAATGGTTCGCGCCTCAACCTGCGGCACTCCCATCTCACTCTCGATGAGGTACTCCGTGCCGTTCGAGTCAATCACGCGGCAGGTTCGCACACCGCCAAGCGTGCCGAGCGCAACGCTCTGGAGTCCTTCGCTCATCGCCAGCCAAGCGGCCACGCAACGCGTTCCATTGCCGGAAAGTTCCGCCTCGCTGCCGTCGGAGTTGAAGAGTCGAAGGGTGAATTTTCCATCAGGCCCGCGCTGCAAATACTCGATTCCATCCGCTCCAACGCTGGTGTTTCGCGCGCAAAGCCTCTGCGCCAGAGCTGCATGAGCGCCTACTGCAACAGCCTCATCCAGAATCAAAAAATCATTTCCACAAGCATGGGCCTTCACAAAATCAATCATTATTCCCTCGAATCAATCTTCTATTAATCTTCTTCTTCATCGTGGAAGGCAATCACCTTGTCGGTTGCGTCACTGGCCATCAACTCGGAGAGCAGATGATGATGTCGGCGACTGTTTGCGAGAAGGGTAAACGTCACCCGCTCCAGTTCGCCGACCGTGTCCCGCTCGACAATGTTCAGGCGCATCTGCTCGCGATCGAGCACGGACAATATCGCCGCAAACATTGTCTTCGAGTCGCTGCCGCGCACCTCGTACAACATGGGGTAGCGCTTCCATCCGGACCGCGTCTCCAGAACGCCTATAAATCGCAGCGCAAACACTACCATTATCGTAGAAATCAGTGCCTCGACGTACAACCCCGCGCCACAGGCCATGCCGATCGACGCAACCACGAAGACCGTAGCCGCGCTTGTCAGCCCCAATACACGGTTGCGCGTGTGCAGAATCAGCCCCGCGCCAAGGAATCCGATTCCCTGCACAATATTGGATGCAACGCGACTCTTGTCGGTAACGCCGGGGCCGGCCAACACGCCCGATAGCACCGTAAAAAGTGCGCATCCCATGCAGAGCAGCATGTTGGTACGCAGGCCCGAAGCCTTGTGCCGCCACTCGCGCTCGATGCCGATCAGACCGCCCATGGCGCAGGCCATCAACAGTCGCGTGGTCGTTCCCTGATAGAGCGCAATCTGCTCAATCGTGCTGAAGTGAATCGGTAGTGTAGCGAGCATAGGTTATCTCTTCGCTGCGTTAGTCGCATTTCTACTGCTGACCATCTTACTTGCTTGATGAAGTTCCCAACGTCGAATAGCGATTGGACTGGTAGAGTCGCACACAGGGATGATTGGGCAGGCTGGACGTACAAGTGATGCTAAGTTCCTCCAAGCCTTGCGGGTGTGCATGTACGGCCTTGTCCACCGGATCGCCAGTGATGGCGACGATGAAAGCCGCACTATCAGCCGGGTTGGCCAACGCGTTCTGCCACGCGTCGCCATCCATTTCACTAACGGTTTGTTTCAGCGGAATCCCGGCCCGCTGCAAAGCACCGACAAAATCGGAGTTGTACATCAGGATTGGCGTGCCAGCAGGCAGAGACTCAAGCGCCTGCGCTATGCCCTGCTCAAATCCGATGCGCTCCGAAGAGGTCAGCAGCGCCTCAGTCAGTACCGGTGGATGGTAGATAGTTTGTAGAACAAAATTTGTGAAAACCAGCAGAAACGAAGCGTGCAGCATCCATTTCGCCGCAGACTTCGAACGCGGAGCGAGCCACGCAACCTTTGTAGCGGCCAGCGCGGATTCGAGCGCGACAAGGCACAGTGCAACGGAAATAGCGAGCGCAGGCAGTAGTTCCAGTCCATAGCGGAAGTGATAGTATCCGTGGGGCGTCATGCGCGGGACAAAGATGGGCACGGAGCCATACGCCACTGAGTACGCGTAGAACGGCAATGGTATCCAGAGAAAGAGCAAAGCTGTGCGATAGCGCTGCCAACGGCGCAACCCCAGCACCAGACCGCCAAAGGCCAGCGCCAGCACGGGATACACACGTAAGCCAGTCGCATCCATCAATGCCGCGCATAAATAATAGATGCTGCCGTAGGGCATGTTGTGCAGCGCGGGATAGGGGCGGGCACCGGGTCTGGCTGAACGCGCCTCAACCGCCTTCGCTGAATATGGACCGCGCAGGAAATCGAGCGGGTCATGAAAATAATGCGCGTTGTAGGCAAGCCAACCGAGCGGCGCTAGAACCAGAATAACCGTGAAGATAGCAAACCAGACTCCAAGCACGCTGCGCCAGCGACCGCGGCGCATGACCCAATTTGCTACCATCATCCAGCCAGCAGCGGCCATCACCCAACCGTCATAACGGGTGTAGATAGCACCGACCAGCACAAGACCGGCGGCCATCATCCAGGCGGAGGCAATCCCATCGCTCCGGCGCGCAATGGCGTCGGCGGTGCGGATAAGCAGGTAGACAGCAGAGACGGTCAGTCCAATGAACAGCGGCTCAGTCATCGCCGTGGAGGAAAGATACAACAGACCGGGGTTGGTGGCAAAGAAAGCGGTCGCCAGCCACGCCCATCGCTGTGCCAGCAACCGGCAAGCGATGCCATGCACTGCGAGCACGCTGACCACATAGCAGATCATCGAGACCCATGAGCCAGCCAGCCCGCTCTGCCACCAGTACAGCTTCTGTACGAACGGCAGCATCAGTAGATGCGGCAGCGGCAGCCATACGCCGCCCAATTGTTGCAGACCGGGATAGCGCGAGTCCAAGATTCGCCGCGCGATACCCATGTGGGCTACTGCATCGCCGTAGAGCAGAGTATAGCCACGAGTAAAGCACACGATCAACGCCATAAATGCAAGCAGCACCGCACCCATCAGCAGAGTGGTCATCTCTTCTCGGGTCGCTGGACGCACCTCATCGGAGTAGAAGTCTGTTGTAATGGCTGCCGTGCCGGATCGGATGAAGAATCGCGATCCGCGCGGTGCTGTTACTGTGCGCTCTTTTTTAGACGACGGGATTTTAGACGGTTGAATCAAGGTGCGAAATCTCCCGGAACAGCTCAAATCGCGCGTCAATCTCATCGCGCGTCACGCCCTGCAATCGCTCCGTGCCAAAGCGCTCGCAGGCGAACGATCCCATCACGCCGCCGTAGAACATCGCCTTGCGAAATACCGCAGGCG
>CAZPZL010000220.1:0-5141 GCA_964590925.1 uncultured Granulicella sp. | reverse complement strand
TGAGAAGCGGCAAGATGAAAAGACGTTGTCTGATTCATGACATACTCCACAACTTCCATACCGTTGAAATATTCGCCATACGACTAAAAACACATAGTCTGTAGTATTCATCCAAATACAGCGAGCGCATTACTGGCGTAGGAGACCATACAGGGACAACTGCCTTGCTGCTTCAATCGGCCCTCTTTATCGACCGAATTACCGTTAGCAATAGGAAAAGAAACCATGAGTAATGCGACAGAATTCTCGATGCCTGTAATTTGCTGTTGCCGATGATTTGCTGTTGCCTGACAAGGGCCAACAGGCCGTTCTATATTTAGCGCCAGTGTCCTGTCTCTAAAGTTTGTGTACAAAACCGTGCGACCGATTCGAGGATTTGGTCGGCGGTTTTGTCCCAGACGAAGAGCTATGCCTTTGTTGTGGTGTTGGATGAAACTGGCCATGTAGCGTGTCGACCAAGTGTGGTGTCAACTGGGGCGACTCCAGCATTAGCACCAGCACTCGCTCTACATCCTGATCGCTGAGCTTGTTCGAGGTGCCCGGCCGAGGCTCGTCCGAGCCCTCACCGCTAGAGGCAAAGAAATGAGTGTGCGACCTTTCCGCCGCGAACATCTTCCCACTTTATCCGGTGCAGCGGGTCATCTTATTTAGAGCAATCACTTTATAGGCAGGACACTAGCTAGGTCAGGTCGTCGGTGTCGAAGGGCGTGAGCTTGCGGCCCAGCGCGGAGAGGTCTCGTCGTCCACCGATCAGACCCTCGACGACGGCGTTCAGCTCCTCCTCGGAGCCAGCCTCGGCGGTTGCGGCGAGGTGGTCCAGCGATTCGGGCGCAGACAGGCTCTCCAGCAGCGCCGTGCAGTGGGCGACGGCGGTGTTGTCCAGACCGAGGCCTTCGGGTGTCTTAGCCTTGATGCCGACTTCGCCGGGGTGGATGCCAAGCAGTTCGGCGACGCGCTCGCGCAGCTCTCCGGCGATGGGGGCAATCTTCGGGCGAGCCAGAATCAGCACCGTATCGATGTTGACAATGCGGTAGCCTGCGGTGGCGATTTCCTCCAACGCCGTCTGTAGGAAAACGCTGGAGTTGGCACCCTTCCAGCGAGAATCGTTGGGCGGAAAGAAGGTGCCGATGTCTCCCGCCGAGACCGCGCCCAGCAGCGCGTCGGTGATGGCATGTAGCAGCACGTCTCCGTCTGAGTGGCCAGCGAGACCCTCGGAGTGGTCGATCTTCAGCCCACCAATAATCAGCGGAACGCCCGCCTGAAAGACGTGCGAGTCAAACCCAACCCCAATCCTCATACTCATCGATTCGTCCTCTCCGCAGTTGCGGACGCGCTCGCTGTTTTCAGGTAGAACTCGGCTAGTTCGAGGTCTCCATGTTGGGTGATTTTGAAGTTTTTGGCCTTGCCGGGGACCACGGATACGGGGATGCCAGCGCGTTCGAGTAGGCTGGCCTCGTCTGTGCCGATGAAGCCGTCGGCTGCGGCCTCGGCGAAGACCTGCTGTAGCAGTGTGCAGCGCGCGCCCTGCGGCGTTTGTGCCTGCACGATGCGCTCGCGGGGAATGGTGGCGGTAACGAGCGCTCCGTGCGCCGTGCGCTCTACCTGCTTGATGGTGTCAACCGCGGGCAGGCCCACTATGGCTGCGCCGTGCTCGGCTACCGCATCGATGGTGCGGTTGATGGTGTCGGCGTCGATCAGCGGGCGCGCTGCGTCGTGCACCAGCACAATGTCGTCGTCGATGCAGCCGCTGTCGGCGACTAGACGCGCTAGTGCGTTCGCAACCGACTGCTGGCGTTGATCGCCGCCCTTGACGACATGGACCCGTTCATCGATTCCGTACTCGGCGACCTGCGCACTGACGCGGTCGATCTCGGTCGCACGCACAGCGACGTAGATGGTCGTCACCCGTTCGACCGCAAGGAACGCACGTAGGCTGTGCACCAGTACGGGAACGTCTGCAAGGGTTAGAAACTGCTTCGGAGTGGGCGCGCTTGCACCCACGGCGCTACCTACGGACATCCTCGTCCCAATCCCAGCCGCCGGAAGTATCACAAAGACTCGCATAGCCAACGAAGTATAACAAGTTTGACACGCATTCACGCATAAATCATCAACCGGGGCCATTGCGCGTTACCATGAAATATCGATGGCAACCCTTGTGCCTACGCTTGATCGCACGTTTATTCGTCCGGGAGACCGCGTCTGTGCCGCCGTCTCTGGGGGCGCGGACTCGGTCGCTCTGCTGCTGCTACTCGCCGCTGAAAATGCGCTGCCGCGCAACTCACTCGGCGTGGGGTTGTCGGCCGTTCATGTCCACCACGACCTGCGCGGTGAGGACGCTGACGCTGATCTCGTCTTTGTCGAACAACTCTGTCTGCGTCTCAAAGTCCCACTGCACTTACATCGTGCGAGCGTGCCAGAGCGTATGGCTCAGATGCGCGATGCTGGCCAGCCCGAGACCGTTGAGGAGGCCGCGCGCAATCTGCGCTACGAGGTCTTTCATCGCCTCCTCGCCGATTCTCATGCCGACTCTATTCTTACCGCGCACACCCTCGACGACCAATCCGAGACTGTTCTGATGAAGCTGCTGCGCGGAGCCTGGACCGAGGGGCTGGGGGGAATCCACCCAGTCGTTCTGGTCTCCCATATGAAGCATCCGGGAAAGATTCTGCGCCCGCTCCTCACCACTCGCAGAGCCGAACTTGTCGCCTTCCTCGAAGCTCGCAATCAACCTTGGCGCACCGACGCCTCTAACGCCGATGAGTCCATCACCCGCAACCGCATCCGCCACTCCGTGCTGCCAGTGTTGCGTGCGGAGAATCCCGCTATCGATCAGGCACTAGCCAATCTGGCCACGTTGGCTCGCGAGGACGAGTCCCGCTGGCAGACCGAGTTGGGTAGGATTCTGCCGCTACTTCTGCTTCCCGGCAAGCCAGTTCGTGGAGGGGGACGTGCGGTCGCCACCGTGGCGGGCGAGCCCCACTCGGTAGCCATCGAGATCGACCGCCTCCGCCCGTTCGACCCTGCCCTGCGTCGCCGTGTCATTCGCGCCGCCGCACGTACTTTGGGCGCGCGCCTCAACTTCGACGAGACGGCACGTCTGCTCGCGCTGGCTGGATTTACTGCCAATTCAGACACCGCCGCGCCCGCGCGTTCCAACGCCACGCTACAACTCGCCGGACTACTGCGTGCCCAGCGCTCTGCGCGCGAGCTGTGCCTCTTCCGCGAGCCAGCGAAGAATCAGTCGCCGAAGAAGCCTGCGGCGAACTGAGGGTTGGATCGGCCTCCGCAATGGACGCATGAGTTCAGGTGCTTCACTGTATTCAGGTAGACGTCGGGTTCTGGGCGAGGCCCACAGTAGCGTCAATAAGATAGTCGCGAAGGTGGGGGCCCCAGCACACACAGATTTACGGCAACGCCTTCTTCGCTCCTGACTCGCTCTGAGCGTTCTGCCTAGTGAACGATGCGCAAGGTGCGGCTCCAGCGGGTATCGGAGAAAAAGTGGGTTACGATGTGCTCCATGAAGGCGAGGCGCTCTGAGATCGAGATTTTGTACATCTGGTCGGCGGGCGTGTTGAAGGACCAGTAGATGAAGAGCGGGCGCCCGACAATGTTCTCTCGCGGGACGAATCCCCAGTAACGGCCATCGAGCGACTGGGTGCGGTTGTCACCCATGGCGAAGACGCTGCCTGGAGGTACGACGAGCTCTCCGTTGACGATATGGTTGGGAAGATCGAAGGCCCAGAATGCGGCGTTGTTGTCGCTGGCCGCCTGCTCGATGTCAGGTAGATCGGCAGGGAAGTCGTCGCGGTAGTGGATGTATTCGTCCCTCGGGTTGCCGTCGTCGGGCATTTGGGCATAGGGTTCGCTTTGGGCGACTCCGTTGATGTAAACGATGCCGTGTTCGAGATGGATGCGGTCGCCGGGAATGCCGATGCAGCGCTTGACCAGATACATGTCGGGCGACTCGGGATGCGGCTTGAGGAAGACGATGATGTCGCCGCGATGAACATTGCGGTAGTGAACGAAAGACGCGAGCAGGGCCGGAGGCGCAAGGCTGACGCGGTCGACTAGGACGTGATCGCCAATGAGGAGGGTGTTTTCCATTGAGCCGGAGGGAATCTCAAAGTTCTGGAAGATAAAGGTCATCACGAAGAGACCGACGGCAAGGACGGTGCAGATAGAGGCGAGCGATTCGAGAAGCGTCTCGTTCTCCTGTTCTGGCTCGGCTTCGGGGATGTTTTCGTCGGGGGTGGTGGGGGCAATCTCGGTCAACTTTACTCTCCGCGCACTACTTGCTTGCTGGGGATAGTGTATCGCTTTGCTGCGTTTTGCACTTCTCCACAGGGATGGGGTTGCGCAGCTGAGCAGTTGCTGATACTCTTTGGAAGTTGCAAGTGAACGGCGGACGGAAACAACACCCGCAGGTTGCATACAACGGAGAAGTGCGGTACACTAATCTAGTTCGAGAAACACTGCTTCGCACCTCGGCATCGGTTGAGTAGTTGGCAATTGAAAGCGGCTCAGAAAGTATAAGCTGCTAGCTAAGGGAAAGACGGAGCGCAGTCCAAGCGTTTGATCGGTTCAGGCCTGGCAGCAATGGGCGGCCGGTATCCAAACCCAAGCCACTGCAAGTGAAGGTAAGCTCAGGAGCTGTATCCCTGAGTAGGGAGAGGCTTCCTTGAGAGGAGCATCCCGAATGTAGGAGCTGAGTGCTCCGCGTCCGCATGTCGGACGTTACGATATTTTAGTCTTTGCGCTGCGCGAATTGGTTGCGGATTCAAGCGAAACAATTTTTCGAAAAAAGATTGCTTCGAGCTTGACACGAACCCTGAACTTCGATAGTATCGGAAAGTTCGCGCAAAACGTCACTCGCTTCTGAGTGACCCTCGAAAGTCCGGCAAGAGCTAACGTGAAAACGTGGCTTAGTCGAGATGAAATAACGAGTAGAGGGTCGGCTCTGGATTTACTCCGGGCACAGAAACATACAGACGATTTTACCAGCGCCTCAAGTTCGAGGACACGATTCTGACTTCGGTTGGGATTTGTCCTTGATCCAAAGCTGCCCGCTTAGGTGGATGCAGTTGGGATCTTTGACAACATAGTTGAACGTGCCAGTCGTGAGATGATGCAGAATTTGG
>CAZPZL010000219.1:0-5147 GCA_964590925.1 uncultured Granulicella sp. | reverse complement strand
GAGGCCGTGACACGCTGCGCTTTGGGCCGATGAAGCCGGTCGGATTGACGGACCCGAAGACTGGCCGCTGGCCCTACGCCGTAGTGCAGCTTCGTCAGGAGAATCTGCGCGCCGACAGCTATAATCTGGTCGGCTTCCAGAATCATCTGAAATTCGGCGAGCAGGCTCGCGTGTTGCGGCTGATTCCCGGGCTGGAGAACGCGACGTTTCTGCGCTACGGGCAGATTCATCGCAATACCTACATCGACGCGCCGAATCTACTGACTGAGACGCTGCAACTACGCGCGCACCCGAGCATTCTGATCGCTGGGCAGCTAAGTGGTATTGAGGGTTATACCGAGTCGATTGCAAGTGGGGTGCTGGCCGGACGCTTCGCGGCAGCTCTGGCGCATGGACAGCCACCGAAGCCCGCGCCGCGTGAGTCGGCCAACGGCAGTTTGAGCTACTACATCACCCACGCGCAGAACCCGGAAAAGAATCGGCGTTTTCAGCCCGCCAACATCACATTTGACTTGCTACCTGCGCTGGAAGAGGAGCTGCGACGCAAGATCCGCGACAAGAAGGAGCGGCACAGGATTCAGTGTGAACGCGCTCTGGCTGTGTGGGACGCGTGGCTCGCCAATCAGAGTCTGTTGTGCGAGCGCATGGCGTAGGCGATGGCCTCCAGTGCGCGCTCTGGATTCTGCTCCGGAGGGAGTGGCAGGTTCATCTTGGCGAAGAGCGAGGTGGCGATGCGACGAGCCATCTCTGCGCGGGTTGCGAGGTCGAAGTCCAGCGCGCGCGCAAGAAACGACTCGATGAGATTGAGGTCCTGGACGCACAGTCGAGCCACGGCATCGGCGGGAGGATGGAATGCCCCCGATTGCGGTTGCACCTGTGACGTCTGATTGAGCGATGGCGATTGGTAGATTGTTGAGGTGAAGCTGCGGCTGCTGTGCAGTGCTATCGGCTGCTCACCTGTGCGCTCGTGGACGACGATGGTACCGGCGACAAAATCGCCCAGCCGCTTCTGCTGTTTGTTGCATAGCATGGAGATGAGGCCGACAAAGTAGAATGGGGGCGGAATCGTATCGGCGATGCGGAGCAGGTTGCGCGCCATCGCCTCGAAGAGCGTGATCTGCCGGCCCGAGTCCTTGATGACGCGAATCTTGACCAGCCGCTTGCCCGGCGTCTGACCGTTCATCCAGCCCTCGAAGAGCGCGAAGTATCCCCAGAGGAGTAGAAACTGGAAGAGGATAATGGCGGCGACCAGCCACTTGCCCGCAGTGTCGGAGATCTCGCCGATGTGCGCTTGTTGCGATGCGCTAAGTAAGAGAACGATGAGCAGAAGCAGTAGCCCTTCCGCCAAGATCTGGATCGTGGAATCGGCGAGGAGAGCGAGAAATCGGCTGCCGATGCCAGCAATTGGAAGATGCAGATCGACCTGTTCGGGGGTTTCGATGTTAAGCTGGTCAGGTTGGTAAATATCGCTCATTCTTTATGATCTCAAATCAATGGATTGAACATCGCCGCGAAAACTGGAGCAAATTGGAGGCGCTGGTCGAGCGCGTCGAGGCGGGTAGCCTGCGGTCGCTTACTGGCGACGAGTTGCGCGACTTCGGGCTGCTGTACCGTCAGACCGCCGCCGATCTCTCCGCGACGCGTGGCGATCCGTCTTCTCACACGTTGGAAGCATACCTAAATCGGCTGCTCGGGCGCGCGCATAATTTTATTTATTCCGGGCAGAAGATGAGTCCAGCCACGGCGTGGGCGTTTCTGGCGCATGGTTATCCACGTATCTTTCGCCGCCTGCTGCCCTACACTATCACAGCGCTGTGCATCTTTCTTGCGGGTGCGCTGATGGGCGCGCTGGTGACATTCGCCCGTCCGGCCTTCATGCAAGCCATGCTGGGTCCGCAGATGATTGCCACCATCGAGCATCACAAGATGTGGACCGATTCGATTCTGGGCGCAAAGCCGCAGGCCTCCAGCGCCATCATGACCAACAACATTACGGTCTGCTTTATGACCTTTGCTGGTGGGATTCTGGTGGGACTGGGAACGATCTATCTGCTGTTCAACAATGGGGTCAGCATCGGCGTGGTGGCGACGGCCTGCGCGCAGCACGGAATGGCGCTAAGTCTGTGGAGCTTTGTTGCGGCGCATGGCGCGCTGGAACTGCCTGCGATATTTATTGCTGGTGGCGCTGGGCTGCGACTGGCCAGCGGGCTGCTCTTTCCCGGCCTGCTGCGGCGCAAGGATGCGCTGGCACTGGCGGGCAGCGAGTCCGTTCGGCTGATATCGGGAACCATTCCAATGCTGATCGTCGCGGGATCGCTGGAGGCATTTCTTTCGCCAACTCACTCGCCGATTGCGCTCAAGTTCTCCGTCTGTGCAATGCTGCTGATTGGGCTGGGATTTTGGTTGAGCGAGGGCGGAAGAGCGAAGAGTGCGAATGGGAATCCCGAAGACCAGCCGTGCGACTAGACGTTTTCGGTAATGGTTGTAGACCGCTGTGGTCGAGAAAAAGCAGATTCCTCCGCTTCGTTGTGGAATGATGAATGAATTTGGGAACACCTATTAAGAGAACAGATCTAAGTTCTCAAACGTCATATGATGCTAATAGGATGTCTCTCGCCCAACGTCTCGCTCGCATTCAGGAACAGATCGCCGCGTCTTGCCGTCGGGCTGGCCGCGCAGAGCGCGAAATCGCGCTAATGGCGGTATCCAAAACCCATCCTGCAGAGGCTGTCGCCGAGGCTTACGCCGCTGGAGTGCGCCTGTTTGGAGAGAACCGGGTACAGGAGTGGCAGGAGAAGCGGACCTCGCTACAGCACCTCTTCAGCGCCACGCTCACGGAGTCTTCTATCCCCGATTTTTCCATCCAAGCTTCACAGGCCACGCGAAGCGAATCGCTCGTCGCGCAGGCGCATCTTATCGGGCCGCTACAGTCGAACAAGACGGTGCGCGCGGCCGAGATCTTCGACGCCATCGATGCGGTTGATTCATTGAAGATTGCCGCGCGGCTGGATGCAGCGGCGCGCACGCTGGGCAAGCGGTTGCCCATTCTGATCGAGGTCAAGCTCAGCCATGAGGCATCCAAACACGGCATCGCACCGGCGGAGCTTCCCGCGCTGCTGACCAGCCTCGTGTCGTTCGACTCCCTCATCCCTTCGGGGCTAATGACGGTTCCGCCTTGGGACGCCGATTACGAGTCTGCAAGGATCTATTTCCGCCAACTAAGGCAGTTGCGTGACGCGTCCTTGCCCGTCTGCCCCACGCTGACCCAGCTTTCGATGGGAATGTCGAGCGACTATGCTGTGGCTATCGAAGAAGGCAGCACTTGCATTCGCATTGGGTCCGCGCTGTTCGGCAAGCGACCGCCCTTGGCCGTCCCGCTTCAGCCGACGCGACGGTCTTCGAGCAGTTCGTCGAGCATCTCGCCCAGCGAGTCTGCGCGGTGACGCATGGAGTCTTCGACACGGTATTGTTCGCCCGCTAACTGGTCGTAACGCGCGCGCAGAGTGACCAGTTCGTCGGCAATGTTCAGCGCGGCAAGGACGGCTACGCGCAGCGAATCGACCGTTCCGCCGCAGGCTGAGACGGAGCGCATCTTGGCATCGACCAACTCGGCCAACCGCTCAATGTAGGCCGCGTCTGTACCGCGCAGCGTATAGATCTGGTCGTAGATGTCGACGCTGACCGCGCCGTGATCGAGGACTTCGCCGCTCGCTGCATTCGAACGTTCACTGCAATTTGCCATGCGCCCCTCCAATCCTTGTAGTGCGGTCTTGCGATGCGACCGCGCTTACAGCAGTTCGTCGATCTGGTGGAGCATTCGCTCGACGCGCTGGCGAACGGCCTCGCGCTCTTCGCTGAGAGCGGCAACCTGACCTTCGGCGGCAGCCCTCTCGCGCTGCACTGCTTCGGCCTGAGACTGAATCGTCTCGGCGTTGCTCTGTGCAGTCGCAACCTGACACAGAACCGCGGCAAGCTGAGTCTGTACGGCGTCTTCACGGCCTTTAGCTTCAGCAATTTGGCTCTCGGCGGCCTGCTTCTGCTCGGCCAACTGCTGGCGCAGGCGGGCAACCTCGGCCTCGGCCGTCGCACGCGACTCGCGTTCGCTCTTTATAATCTCCACTGCTCGCAACACTTTTTGCTCGAGCGCCTGAAACTCATCGACAGTAACCCCAGAAGTCATAGCTAAAGTATAGTTCGGATTTATCGCCGCGTTGGGTCTTGGCTTGTGGATGACGCGTCCAATTGGGCAATTTTTTGTAAGGATTGACACGGCGAGCTGTCGCCCCACGCGTCTCCAGAATAAAAATGGCAGACGCGTGATAAGCGTCCGCCATTTTTATACAGATGAAAAAGCTGTTCAGGTGGAGAAGCTAGGCTTTGGCCTTCTCGCGAGCGGCCTTGGCTGCTTCGCGAGCGGCCTTGGCTGCTTCGCGAGCGGCGCGAGCCGTATCGACAAGGCTGGCAAATCCTGCTGCATCGTTAGCTGCAATGTCCGCTAGAATCTTGCGATCCAGCGTGTTGCCCGCCAGCTTCAGGCCGTTGATGAACGTCGAGTAGCTGATGTCGTTGGCGTGGCAGGCCGCGTTGATGCGGACGATCCAGAGCGCGCGATACTGGCGCTTTTTCTGCTTGCGTCCGGTGTAGGCAAACTTAAGGCCGCGCTCGACGGCCTCCTGTGCTGCCTGATAGAGCTTGGATTTTGTGAGAAAGTAGCCACTTGCCCGCGAAAGTATTTTCTTGCGGCGGTCGTTGCGTTTTGTACTCCGTTTTACACGGGGCATCTTGGTTCTCCTTTTGCGTAGATCAGTTAAGCGGCTGGAGGAAAGGGTTCCTCTTCACTCGCTATGCAACTCCAGGTCTCGGTGGGCTCTGCTTTGCAAAACCCAGGGGCCGTAACGCATTGACTGGCCCTTTGCCTTTGCAGTTCGTCTCCGTGGCCTGTCCATCCGGCCTCGTCTTCAAACTGCGCAGCGGCTCGACTTGAAAGACTCAGTGAACTCGCGCCCCAAACCTCAGGCGTAGGGAAGCATCCGTGCAATCTTCGGCGTGTCCGCCTTGGAGACCAGGACCGATTGGCCGAGGTGGCGTTTGCTCTTGGTGGCCTTCGAGGTGAGGATGTGGCGCGTCTTCGACTGCCCGCGCTTGAA
>CAZPZL010000218.1:0-5160 GCA_964590925.1 uncultured Granulicella sp. | reverse complement strand
CATCCGCGATCTGTGAGGATTTTCCGAAGTCGGTTGCGTAGGCTCCGGGTTCAACAAGTGTCACCTTCAACCCGAACGCCCTCACCTCATGCGCGAGAGATTCGTGGAGCGCTTCGACAGCCCATTTCGTGGCGGAATAAAAGCCGATCGTTGGCAATGCCGCTATCCCAAGCCCGCATTAGATCTTGGTTGATAGATGGAGCGCAACTGGATCGCTGCCCCATGTCGTCGGCGGAATCAACTCAGTGATGCCAGCGTCAATCATACCCGCTCCCATACGAATGCCTGTCAGGGGTTGATACCATTCGCCCGTGAGACGCTCCATCAGCCCTTGTAGGGTCAGCGTGAAGGGGCGCGCAAAGTTGAGGAAGATAACGTACTCACGCCCTGCCTCCGCCAGGCAATAGCCATCACTAGAAACTCCCTCGATTGGCTTAAGCCTCCAGTAATTGGTCGCTGCAAAGAAATCTCGCAAGCGCTTAAAGTAAGTGTATCCCGGAGGGGTGTCGCGCGGGCGAATGATGTCCCATGCGGTGTAGGTGTAGTAGTAGGCACCAAATCCGCCGGCCATATACACCTCCCAGCCGCGCCGGCAGACCTCTTCCGGAATCTGCGCCACGCTGTATGTCTTGTCACTCACGCCCTTCGGCCCACACTCGTAACCAAACTCCGTATTGATAACCGGCCATGCGCGCTGCGCCAGATGGGCGAGCATCACCTTGCGCCACTCCGTGTGCTGCTGGTCGGATCGATAGTCCACCAGTTCATTGTAGACACCACGGTCATAGTTGGCGCGGTCGTCATGAACCGTCAGAAGGCGGTGATACGGATCGTTGGCGCGAAAGTAGCGGAGTCGCCCGAGCTTGTACTCCAGATCCTTCTCGTAGTGCGCCTCCTTCGCTATGTCCCATGTGACGTTGGGATAGGCCGCATAGCGTGCGAGCATCCATCGGTAGTAGAGATCGTCCTCTGCGCTGCCATTGATGGGCCAATTGACCTGCTTGTTATATACCCGCAGCAGAATATGGGCGACGATACCGCGGCGGTACATGGCGTCGATCACACGATCATAGTGCTGCCAGTAGGCAAGGTTAAATTGGCTGTAGTTCGGCTTATCGTTTGTTCCCTCCCACGCATACAGTGGTGGTGGTCCAAAGTCGTCGTCTCCGGTGTGCCCCTTGCGCCAGCTTGTATCCTGCGCATAGGCATTCAGGATAATAAAGTTGAATCCATAGCTGGCGATCTTGTTGAGAAAGGGATTGATCGTCCCGAGCTCCGGATCGGCGCTATCCATCGCCCACAGCCAATCGCACTCATAGCCCATCGGTAGCAAGCGTGTGCCATCCTCATATATGAACTGTGAGGTGTGGTCGGAGTCGACACGCAGTCCACCGTGTACCGCATCATTCGGGTTAGGGACACAGGAAAAGACTCCCTTCTGTTTATCGAGGTCGGGATCGGTGCTACTGGTTACAAGCGACCATTGGCCTACCTCGGTCGGCGCGATGCGTACCGTCCATGTTGCTCGGCCGTTGTAGAAACCAGGAACCGTCATTCGGAGTCCCTTCGGCCCAGCTACCTCTGCCGAGAATGGAAGTGCGAACGGATTCTCCGGCGCAGACCTCGAGGAGAAGGAGAACTCCTGCGGTTGCCATCGTGGCACCTGTTGCTCGACTCCAGTTCTTCCATCCTCGGAGTTGAGGTGTGCAATCGGCGCAGAGGCGAGAGATGCAAACTGGGGAACGGCAGAGGCTGCCGCCGCGAGCGAAGTGAGTCTCAGAAACTTGCGTCGTTGCATGGTTCCTCTTCTTCTGGTTCGGGCGAATATGGACGTCAACTCCTTCGCCGCCGCATCGTTCTATGCAGTTTAACTGCGCCTACGCAGTATATTGGGTAGCCTCGTAAATGCACAAAATGAATTCCGCCTTCGAACGCTCTTCCCTAATCTCTACTCTGCCTTCATTGCCACTCGCGTTGTGTACTATCACGAGATCGCTAATGTATCCTGTTGCCGACCATCGGAGATTTAATTGCAGAGACTTCGTATCGTTTCGATCCTGATTCTCATCTCTATATTATTTGGCCTTGCGCCGATGACCGCAGCGGGCGCGCAGGTAGAGATGTTTTACGCCGTGGGGAAGCCTCAGGTTGAGTTCGCTAGCAGTGAGATACGCGCCGCACTTACAGCGCGCGGCGATGCATACGTCCCTCATTTGCTCGATGCTCTCCGTACACCGGGGAAGGCCTCATCTGCCGAGTCCATTCGCATCGTTCTTGCATCCTCGGCAGAAGAGTCGCGCTATGTTGCGGAGACGCTCGGTGTCGATCCGCTGAAGACCGCCGCTGTGGCCCAGTCCTATGCAATTCGCAGACAGAGTGCAGCGGGTCGAAGCACCTATGCGGTTCTTGCCGCAGACCCGGTTGGCGCGATGTATGGTGGCCTCGACCTCGCGGAGGCCGTGCGGTTGGGCACTCTCGCCAACTTGACCGATAGCAACCATACGCCGTTCATTGCGCAGCGCGGGATCAAGTTCAACATCCCGCTCGACGCACGCACGCCCAGCTACTCCGACGCCAGTGATTCGGCGCAGCAGAACATCGCCGAGGTCTGGGATATAGGCTTCTGGCACGAGTATCTGGATGAGTTGGCGCGGCAACGATTCAACGTGCTTTCGCTGTGGAACCTGCATCCCTTTCCCTCGATGGTGAAGGTGCCGGAGTATCCCGATGTCGCGCTGGCGGATGTGATGCGCACGACAGAGAAGTTCGACAGCAGCTATGATCTTACGGGTAAAGATATGGTACGGCCTGCTCTGCTGGCGCACATGGTGGTGGTCAAGAAGATGACCATCGAGCAGAAGATCGCCTTCTGGCGCGCGGTGATGGACTACGCGCATGACCGCGGGATCAACATGTATTTGTATACCTGGAACATCTTCGTCTGGGGCGCGGACGGCAAGTACGGCATCACAGCGGCGCAGGACAATCCGATCACCATCGACTACTTCCGAAAGAGCGTGCGGGCGATGCTCGTGACGTATCCGCGGCTTGCCGGTATCGGAGTGACGGCGGGCGAGAGTATGCAGAACCTGCAGGGCGAGTACTCGAAGGAAAATTGGCTGAAACAGACCTATGGCGCTGGAGTTGAAGATGTGCGAAAGCTAGAGCCGGAGCGTTCGATTGATCTGATTCATCGGATGAATCAGGCGAATTTGAACCAGGTTCTTCCGCCATGGCTGGATTATCTCAAGCCGTTCGATCTGAGTTACAAGTATTCGGCGGCGCACATGTACTCGCTGGCCGCTCCTTCGTTTGCAAAGCGCGATCTGTCCAATATGCCGTCGAGTCTGCGAAGCTGGATGGAACTGCGCAACGATGACATCTATAGCTTCCGCTGGGGCGATCCCGAGTATGCGCGTGCCTATCTGCGCGCTCTGCCGGGGCCGGCGGTGATGGCGGGCTTCAACATGGGGCCGGATGGATATACCTGGGGCCGCGAGTTTATCAGCACCGAGCCGGACTCGCTGCGGCAGCTTGTAGTCAAGAAGCAGTGGTATAGCTTCATGCTGTGGGGACGATTAAGCTACGACCCGTCATTGCCCGACGAACTGTTCGAGCGTACGCTGGCTGTGCGCTATCCCGAAGCCCCGGCGGACAAGCTCTTTGCCGCTTCCGAAGCGGCGTCGAAGGTGATTCCAGAGATCAATCGCTTCTTCTGGGCGAGCGGCGGCAACGATCTGGCATGGTTTCCAGAGGCTTGCCTGAGCCATCCCAAGCACCACGGATTTTATACGGTGAAAGATTTCATGAATGGCGCGACCACTCCGGGCAGCGGCATTCTGAATATTCGTGAATATACGAGCGCGGTATTGCAAGGCGCGCCGGCCACCGGCATCACACCGCCGCAGGTGGCGGATCAATTGCGCGCGGATGCGACGCAGGCTCTGAAGCTGCTGGACGCGATGCCCAGCCCCGGTTCCGACAAGGAGTTGCGCCTGACCCTCGGCGATCTGCGGGCCATGGCCTATCTTGGAGAGTACTACGCCGATAAGATCACGGGCGCGACAGAGCTCGCTGCGTACGGGGCGACCCATGATGCGCAGAGGCGCGCCTCCTCGGTGCGTTATCTGCAATCTGCTGTGGAGGATTGGAAGCAGTACGCAGCCGTCGCCACTCGACAGTATCGTCCGCAGTTGCTGACCCGCGTCGGCTATGTTGACCTGAATGAACTCACGGCAAAGGTGGAGCACGATGTTCAGATTGCAAGCGAATAAGCTCTCTTTCACGCACAGGATCTCTCGACGGATTCTTGTTGTGCTGGCAATCTTTGGATTGGTATGCGGCTGCGGGTTGCAAGGCCAGATTCCTCCATCGCATGTCGACGACTTCACCGGGCATCCGCGAGTCGTCGTTATCAGTGACATCGGCAACGAACCCGACGATCAAATGTCCTTCGTCCGTCTGCTGCTCTACTCGAATGAACTGGATCTGGAGGCATTGATCGCGACCACCTCCACCTGGCAGAAGAACGCAGTGCATCCCGAAACCATGCACGCCTTGATTCGAGCCTATGGGCAGGTACAGCCAAATCTACTTTTACATGCTGGCGGGTGGCCAACAGCCGAAGAGCTTGAGAGCAAGGTTTTTGCCGGTCAGTCCGCGTATGGCATGGCTGCGACCGGAGCCGACAAACTATCCGATGGAGCGAAGGCGATCATCCGAACTGTGGATCGTACCGACAGCAGACCTGTCTGGATCTGCATCTGGGGAGGCGCAAACACGCTGGCCGAGGCGCTTATCACGGTGCGCACAACCCGACCGCCAGACGAAGTGGTGAAGTTCGTCGAGAAGCTGCGCGTCTACTCCATCTCCGATCAGGACGATGCAGGCCCTTGGATGCGGCGCGAATTTCCCGGCTTATTCTACATCGTCCAACCGTCCACGCCGACGGGGGCCGACTATTATTACGCAACCTGGACGGGGATCAGCGGAGACCTCTTCTATCGCAATGGAGCGGGCGCGGATTTCACAACTGTGACCAACGAATGGCTTGATGCAAATATCCGAAGCAAGGGCCCTCTGGGCAAGCTCTATCCGCGATTTGCATACATCATGGAGGGAGATACGCCCACATTTCTGGGACTGATCGACAATGGGCTG
>CAZPZL010000217.1:0-5170 GCA_964590925.1 uncultured Granulicella sp. | reverse complement strand
CGGCGTACGGGGCGTCGCTCCATCCAGCGCGCACTCATCAACCAGCGAACGCATCTCAACTGGTACTCACGCGACGTCGCCGGAGATCGAATGATTCCCCGTTACCAGCGCATTCTCTTCTGGAGTCTGACCGGAGCTATTTTGTTGATGGCTCTTGTTCTGCTGCGCGGATGCGAGCAGGCGCAGGAGAAGCTGACCCGCCAGCGCGACCAGACACCGCTGGCTGCGCCCGTGGCCACGCGCAACGAGACGGTTCGCCTTGCGTTGGCTAACGATGCCACCGGTTCTATCACTCTGGTCGAGCGCGAGCTCGCTCTGCCGCAGGAAGATACGGCACGCGCCCGAACACTGCTGACGCAGCTGATCGCCGAGTACAGCTTCAAGCAATCCACCCACACGCTGGAGAGCGGTCCTGCTATCGACGATGTCTTTCTGCTTGACCTCCCGCTTCATTCGGCCGTCTCGTCGGAAGCCAAAGACGCAAAGGCGTCCGCCGCAAAGGATCGCTCCGTCGTCAAGGGATGGAGCGACCCGAACGGTCCTCCCTCGAACGCCGACACCACTCCCGGCCCGCGCGTCGCTGGAGGAAAACTGGCAGTGGTGAACCTACACGGCAGCTTTGCCGACCACCATCCTGCGGGCATCGAGGCCGAGACGTTGACCATTGATTCCATCGTCGGCACTCTGTACGCCAACTTCCCGCGCGTCGAGCAGGTGCGTTTTCTGGTCGACGGCCAGCCACGCGAGACACTCAACGGACACGCCGATCTGCTGCACACCTACGACGTGGTCGACACCGCAAGCAAGGCCGTTCAGGAGATTCGCTGATGAGCGCAATGCACACCCAGCCGACAGGCACGAATTCTGCACCCACCATCGGAGTCTTCGATTCCGGCTTTGGCGGACTAACCGTTCTACGCGAGTTGCTGCCGCTGGTCGGCGACGCGCACTGTGTTTTTCTGGGCGATACGGCGCGGCTGCCATATGGATCGAAGTCGCGAGAAACGGTTGTACGCTATGCCTTGTCCAGCGCACGTTTTTTGCAACAACAGGGCGCGCAGTTACTGGTGATCGCGTGCAACACTGCGACAGCGCTTGCCCTCGACGATCTGCGTGAGGCGCTGACAATCCCAGTGGTCGGCGTGATCGAGCCAGGAGCAGAAGCCGCAGCTGCGGCTTGTAAAAAGGCCAACTCAGCGAGCGAGATTCTGGTTGTTGCCACGGAGGCCACGGTCGGCTCACATGCATACAAGCGGGCTTGCGCAAGTCTAGGTCTGCGCGCAACCGAGAAGGCATGTCCGCTGCTTGTGCCGCTGGTCGAAGAGGGATGGATCGCCGAGGATGGCGGCAGCGATGCTGCGCGAGCAGAGGTGACGGCACAGGTTCTGCGCATCTATCTTGGCGAGGCACTCGATGTGGCACCAGCCAGCTGCGCACTCTTGCTCGGCTGCACACACTACCCGCTGCTGCGACCGGCGATTGAACGCACGCTGGCAGAGCTTGGCCGCCCACTCGTCGTCGTCGATTCGGCGCAAACAACAGCGCTGGCGGTTGCGCGCGTCCTTTCGGAACATGGCATTCTGTACGGTGATCGCACCGCAGTCGGCGGGGCAACCTGCGAATTTTTCGCCACCGACTCAGTCGCCAAGTTCGAGCGACTCGGCTCGCGCTTTCTGGGCCGCCCGGTCGAGCGCGTGCAACTCGTCGATCTTGGTGGATAATCCACCCGCCGTCATCCTGAACGATGTGAAGAATCTCCGTATCTGTCTTTGCACTGTTGTTCGTATTTTCCTGTGCATCATCTAGCGCACTTGCTGCCTCTAATAAGACGATGACTTATCTACTGAAGACCGAGCCAACCAAGTATTCGTTCGACAATCTGCTGCGCGACGGCGAGACCGTCTGGGATGGAATCGCCAACAATCAGGCGCTGATGACGCTGCGTCAGATGAAGAAGGGCGAGCGCTGCGTTATCTACCACTCCAATGTGGGCAAGGCCGCAGTTGGCACGGCGCGCATCGTCTCGGTAGACGCAACCGACTCCAAGAACCCCATCGTGCGCATCAAGGCAGTAAAGCGGCTGGCGAGAGAGCGACCGCTGGCGGAGATTCGCGAGGCCGATGTTTTTCAAGGTTCGATGCTCTTCCGCCAATTCCGTCTCTCGGTCGTCCCGCTCACCGACCAGCAGTATGACTGGCTCACCCTCGGCTGACGTGCGCTCCAACGCAGAGACGGCTCATCGCTGCTATCCTGAACTTTGCCATCAGGTTTGAAATCCCCATGCTTGGAATCACCGAATACTTTTGAGGAGTTGCATGATAGATCTAACGGGCAAGGTGGCCGTCGTCTTTGGCCTGGCCAACAAACGCAGCATTGCCTACAGCGTGGCGCAGAAGCTAGCTGAAGCGGGAGCAACGCTGGTTCTCTCCTATCAATCCGAGCGATTGCAGCGCGAGGCCGAAGACCTGCTGGAAGATCTCGGCCAGACCGGTCGAGGTCGCGCCTTCCAGTGCGATGTCACGCACGACGAAGAGATTACAGCCGTCTTCGCCAAAATCGCTGCGACTTTTTACCACATCGACATTCTCATCCACTCGGTTGCCTTTGCTCCATCCGATGCGCTCAAGAACGACTTCCTGCTGACCAGTCGCGAAGACTTCCGCATCGCGCATGATGTCAGCGTCTATTCGTTGATTGCCCTTGCCCGCTCTGCGGCGCCACTGATGTCCGACGGCGGAGCAATCCTGACGCTGACCTACTACGGTGGCGAAAAAGTCTTCCCCAACTACAACGTGATGGGCGTAGCCAAGGCCGCACTGGAGTCCACCGTGCGCTACCTCGCGGCGTCGCTCGGCCCGCGCAACATCCGCGTCAACGCCGTCTCCGCCGGCCCCATCCGCACACTGGCCGCACGCGGCATCGGCGACTTCAATCAGATCCTCGACGCCGTCGTCGCCCGTGCACCGCTGGGGCGCAATGTCGAACAGATTGAGGTCGGCAATACCGCGCTTTTTCTCTGTTCGTCTTTGGCCAGCGGCATCACTGGAGAAGTCACCTTCGTCGATTGTGGATTTAATATCACAGGCGTCTAACATTTCAAGAGTCTAATTACAGAGAGTTAGAATCTAACTTCTGGATTTCAATCCATTAGTGAGGATGAAAGATCATGACTACCGCAGAAGTGCTCCTACAGGACTACGACATTGAGCTCGCCAGCACCCGACGCACGCTCGAACGTGTCCCTGATTCCAAGGACAAATCCGAATACAAGCCACACGATAAGTCCTTCACATTCGGCAGGCTGGCCGTCCACGTTTCAGAACTGCCCAAGTTCGGTACCACAATCCTCACCACACCTCTCCTTGACATGGCTGCCACCAAGTGGCCGGAGAGAATCTTCGTCTCGCGCGAGAAGTTACTGTCCGACTTTGACGCCTTTGCCGCTGAGGCCCGCGCAGCGTTGATTGGCGCCTCCGACGCCGACCTTGCCCAGTCATGGCAACTCCGCTTCGGCGAGAAGGTGATCGTCGACAACCCGCGCTCGCTGGCTTTTCGCCATATGTTCTTCAACCACATGATCCATCACCGCGCACAGCTCGGCGTCTACCTGCGATTGAATGACATCCCAGTCCCCGGCGTCTACGGCCCATCGGCCGACGAGCCTTTCAAACCGTAGATGCTTGCATGTCAAGGGTTCTGGCGGTTGACATTTTTGTAAAGATCGAGATTGCGTATACTTTGGGCGGGTCCGTCAAGACGGCACCCGCAATAAGATGCTACGCTCTATTTCATGCTGATCTTTATGCCTCGCATTGCCTCCACGCTAGTCCTTGCATTCAGCGCCACGCTCTTCTCTGCTGCCCAACTACCTGCTGACACGCGTCCTCCCGATACTCCTGCGCAAAGCAACTTGCCTGTGGATGCGCCTCTAAATCCCAAGCTGCCAACCGCCTTCATCGTCGGCGACTCGACCGCGCGCAATGGGGCCGATCTCGGCTGGGGCGACCACCTCGCCCACTACTTTGACACCACTCGCATCAACGTCGCCAATCGAGCCCACGCCGGACGCAGCAGCCGTACCTTTATCATCGAGGGGTCCTGGGACAAGGTTCTGGCAGAGATCAAGCCTGGCGACTTCATTCTGCTACAGTGGGGGCATAACGACGGCGGAGACCTTGGTGGAGCTAAGCCACGCGGCAGCCTCAAGGGTCTCGGGGAAGAGACCCAGGACGTGCCCCAAACCACCGGACCACTGGCCGGAAAGACCGAGACGGTCCACACCTACGGCTGGTACAACCGCAAGTACATTGCCGACACGCGCGCCAAAGGTGCGACTCCCATGCTTCTCTCGCTCACCGTCCGCAATGTCTGGAAGCCCGATGCGAGCGGAGTCCCGCAGGTCGAGCGCGACATGGGATATGACGCCCTCCTGAAGCAGCTCGCCGCTGACCAACACGTCGCCTTCATCGACATGGCAACTGTCGAGGCCGACCGTCTGGAGGCGACCGGCCCCGAGAAAACCGCTATGCTGTTCCCCATTGACCATACCCACACCAGCTCCGTGGGCGCCGAGTTGAACGCGCAGTCAGTCGTCATCGCGCTCGAACAGGCCAACTCACCGCTGGTCAGCTACCTCAAAGCCAAGCTCCCGCTCCCCACTCTACCTACAGCAACTACAAAATAGTCTTGCTTAACCGTAACGGCCTGCCCGCTCCCATCCAGGTGTCGGTCAGGCCGTAATTTCTAAAGTCGTCCCAGATGAGTTACTTTCCCCGCTTTGATGGGGAATTGACCTAGCCCTCTGAAATCCTCGCGAAGGAGCGGCGAATATAGACTATTTACCTTACCGAGAAAGGCTTACAGCTACGAATTCAAGTAGGAGGCGGTTCGACTGGTCTAGGGTGGCCAACGACTCGTCGATGCTATCTTCTCCGGAATTGCCTCGGCAATCTTCTCCGTCACAATCCGGCAAGCCTTTGCAAAGCCCGGCATTCTGGTCGCCAGCTTTCATACCTTTCGCCACACAGCGGCAAGACGGCTGGTAAAGCAAGGGGTCGACCTGTACTCAGTACGGCAGATACTAGGCCACAAGACGCCGCGCACGATCCAACGCAATTGGTGTCCCCAACGGGATTCGAACCCGTATTACCGCCGTGAAAGGGCGATGTCC
>CAZPZL010000216.1:0-5190 GCA_964590925.1 uncultured Granulicella sp. | reverse complement strand
ACATGGTGCGCGAGGAGAAGATGGAGGACGTGGAGGACAAGGCCGAGCTGAACGCTGAGGATCGCCTGCTTGACTTGCTGCTTCCTCCGCCAACGACCACGCAGAACGCTGCGCAAACGGCGACGAAGAACGCGGGGGCAACGGCAGGCCCGACTGCGGTGATGATGACTCCCAACGGAATGCGCGCCGTGCAGGTGATGCAGTTGATGGTGCCGGAGGAGGTCGAAGTCGCTGCAAGCGCGGAAACTGCGAGCACGGAGACCAAGACAATTGACGCAGAGAAAAGCGCAGAGGAGGACGGCAAGGCACAGGGCACAGACCAGACCGGACACGA
This sequence comes from uncultured Granulicella sp., assembly GCA_964590925.1. GTDB lineage: Bacteria > Acidobacteriota > Terriglobia > Terriglobales > Acidobacteriaceae > Edaphobacter. The sequence goes on along the minus strand of CAZPZL010000216.1, from coordinate 4,856 downwards.
TCAGGACAGCCACCAGCAGACCAGCTACGAACGCACTCGCGAGAAGCTGCGCCAGCAGTTCCGCGAAGGCAAGCTTGACGACCGCATGGTAGAGCTGGACGTGCGCGACCGCAATCAGCCGAGCTTTGAGTTCATGGCCGGACAAGGGCCGGAGGACATGGACATGAACATCAAGGACATGCTTCCTGGCTTGTTCGGCCAGCGAACTAAAAAGCGCAAGATGAAGGTGGTCGAGGCGTTTGAGTATCTGGTGCAGGAGGAGGAGTCGCGCCTGATCGACATGGATCAGGTGACGCGGCTGGCGGTGGAACGCGTCGAGGACTCCGGCATCGTCTTCCTCGACGAGATCGACAAGATTGCCGGACGCGAGGGCGGACATGGGCCGGATGTGAGCCGCGAAGGCGTGCAGCGCGATATTCTGCCGATCGTCGAAGGAACTACAGTCAACACCAAGTATGGAATGGTCTCGACCGACCACATCTTGTTCATCGCTGCGGGTGCCTTTCACGTCTCGAAGCCGAGCGATCTGATACCAGAGTTGCAAGGACGCTTCCCGATCCGCGTCGAGCTACAGTCGCTCACCGTTGACGACTTCGTACGCATTCTGAGCGAGCCGAAGTCATCCTTGGTCAAGCAATCGACCGCGCTGCTGGAGACCGAAGGACTGAAGCTGGAGTTTACACCGGAGGCGCTGGCCGAGATGGCTCAGTTTGCGTTTCGCGTGAATGAAACGACAGAAAATATAGGCGCTCGACGGCTGCATACGATCATGGAGCGCGTACTGGACGAGATCAGCTTTCAGGCGCCGGAGCTATTCAAGAGTCCGCGAGCCGAGCCGTCGCAGGAAGGTGTGATCGCTGAGGTGGGGGCGTCGTCCCCGCTAACCCGCGAGATACAGAAGCCCGAGCCGCCGTTGCCTGTGATCGAACGCAAGATGGAAAATGGAACGACTGAGAAGGTGATAGTCGTCGATCCTGAATATGTACGACAGCAGGTCGCCAGCATCGTGAAGGATCAGGATCTCAGCAGGTATATCTTGTAAGGCGCTCCACGCCCTTTACTGCTTCACGCGGTCTCCTGTTGGTAGGAGCGTATCGCAACGAAGAGCCTTCCGATGTGGGAGAACCGGCGCGCGTACCAACTGGTGACGTCAGCCGCGTGGGCGGCTGTGGCTCAACGATGTATCGTGCGTGCGGCTCAGGCCGGAGCGCAAGAACCATGTGTGGAGCTACGACTTCGTCAGCGCCAAGACGCAGGCGTAGGCGGCGTAGCGTGGCGAGTTGGAGTTGATTCAGCCACTACAAAGTTCTTTGCTCGGCGGCGCACCGATCTGTTTTGGTTGAAGGCACTACGAGCCGCTCTATTGAAATGCGACTTTCCTGCACCTGTAACGTTTATCATGCAAGCAATTTCCGAAAGAAGTGTGCTACATTCGAATTAAATGATGGGACGAATGTCCAAAGTCGCGTTTCTCGTACTCCTCCTGCTTCTGGCTGGGGTACCTGGCTTCGCGTTTCATCTTTGTTCAATGCCTTCCGGTTCGCATGGGCACGCCTGCTGTATGGGACATACCCGCCATACAGCATCCTTATGCGAGACAGCTGCTACGCTGTCAGGGGATTCATCCTGCTGCAAGGTTGTGCCGTTTGGCTCGGCGACTATTCCATCCATCTCTCCATCCGTCAGTTCTCATGATGAGACGCATGGTTCTCTGGCAGTGAGTGATGTGGCTGTTGATCTTTCTATGCCCGCCATTCGCACGAATCGTGGCTTACCGCACCGTGTTAAGTTACGACATATGCCTGTTCACGCTCTTTTGTGCACCTTCCTCGTTTAATCCACTCTCTCGTCTAGGAATCCCTCAGACCGACAGGTCTGTAGTGTGCATTTTTTTCAGACTAAGGGAGTAATTCATGAAGATTACAAATATCTTTGCAATTTTGCTGGGGCTGTTTCCTTGCGGTCTATTGGCCCAAGAGATTGATTCAATTCAAATTCCTGCAATCATTGAGCAGGCATCGGTGGCGGATCAATCGAACGATCAGTCAAAGCTTCGGCTCGACGACGTCATCGAGGAAGCGTTGGAGAAGAATCCAGAGGCTCAGAGTGCGCTTCACTCGGTGAAGGCGATGCAGCGACGCATTCCACAAGTGGAGTCGTTGCCCGATCCTATGGCCTCTGTCGGATGGGCGGGCAATCTCACGCCATTCAGCATTATGCAGGGCGACAGTTCCAGCTACCGCGGCGTAACGCTCTCCGAACAGTTTCCCTACCCGGGAAAGTTGAAGCTGCGCGGCCAGATTGCGAGCAAAGAGGCCGATGCTGCGCAAACCGACTACGATGCTATTCGCCGCAGAATAACGGTTGAAGTACAGACTGCATATTACAACTACTTTTACTACGATCGAGCCATCCAAACGACCGAGCGGAACAAGGATCTCCTGGAAAAACTCTCGAAGACCGCCGAGGCGCGCTATCGGGTTGGAAAGGCCATGCAAGCGGATGTTCTGCGGTCTCAGGTGGAGATTTCGCTGTTGATTGAAAAGCTCACCGTGCTCGAACAGCAGAGGGCAACGGCACAGGCTAGGATCAATGTGTTCCTGGTTCGCTCTCCAGAGTCTCCGCTGCCGCCCGCAGCCGAGATCGAGCCTGCAATAATCACGCATTCGCTCGACGAGTTATATGCCCTCGCTGCAAAGAACGACACTGCAGTACTGCGCGATCAACGGTTTGTGGAGCGTGACAGCCTAAACGTAGCACTGGCGCAGAGAGAGTATCGGCCAGACATCGGAGTGAGCTATATGGTTCAACAGCGCTCCAATCTGCCGACCATGAATGGCGTCACGGTCAGCGTGAATATTCCCGTCTTCTATAAGAACAAACAACGCCAAGGAGTTGCCGAAGCAAGTGAAGACCTGATAAGCGCCCAGAAGATGCGCGATAACCGCTTGAATGAAGTTAGATTTGAGATGAAGCAGAACTATCTTTCTGCCAAGGCATCGGAGCGATTGCTGACCCTCTACTCGAAGGGCGTGGTTCCCCAGTCGTCACTGGCTTTGGAGTCGTCGATGGCTTCCTATCAGGTCGGCAACGTGGATTTTCTTTCACTTCTCGCGAACTTCTCCACGCTTTTAAACTATGAGATCGACTATTACCGGCAGCTTGCCGACTATCAGACAGCTTTGGCTCAGATCGAAGGCCTCACGGGCACCGATGTGACCGGAGCTTTCCTGCTTGTAACGCCAGAGTCGGATATTCAGCCCACGAAGGAGGCAAGGTAGCTATGAATAGCTCACTGAAGAGAAACATTCTTGGCATTCTGATTGTACTGACGCTCGCAATTGTTTATGTCACCGCGAGCCACCGTTGGCCAACTCGTAGTGGAAGAGATAAGACAACCGGAAGAGACACAGCAGCATTGCAAAGCGCAACTGTCGAGCGAAAACCGGTCTACTGGTACGACGCAATGAATCCGCAGCATCATTACAATCAGCCGGGTAAGGCTCCAGACGGGATGGATCTTCTGCCGCAGTATGCGGAGCAGGCCGCGTTGCCGACAGAACAGACAAGCCCCGCGACGTCCTCGAAGATGGCCGATATGCCAGGCATGACTGCAAACGCCTCAGCAGAGCGCAAGATCCTCTACTGGTATGACCCGATGCACCCGACCTACAAGTCGGATAAGCCGGGCATCGCTCCCGATTGTGGCATGACTCTTGTCCCTCAGTATGCGGACGACTCGGGGCTAGCCAAGTTGCCTACTGGGACAATTACCCTTACGCCGGAGAGACGGGTGCTGGCGGGTGTTCGTACGGCGCTGGTCGAGCGCAAGCCTCTGGTTCGTGAGATACGCACAACGGCGCAGATTGTTGCCGACGAGACACGAATCGCACATGTTCACGTGAAGGTAGCTGGTTATATCAACAAGGTCTATGCGGACTTTGTTGGGCAACTGGTCAAGAAGGGCCAACCACTCTTTACTCTCTACAGTCCCGAACTGGTTTCGACGCAGGAGGAATATCTCATAGCAAAGCGTGGGAACGCCACGATGGGCAGCGCTCCCTTTCAGGAGATTGCAGATGGATCGCAATCGCTGCTGAAATCGGCACGAGAGCGACTCAAGTTGTGGGACATATCGGATGAGCAGATCAAACAGCTCGATGAGACCGGCGTGGTCAGCAAAGACCTGACCTTCTACTCGCCGATCACGGGCTTCGTGACAGATCGCAAGGTCTTTCCCCAGACCTCGGTTACGCCGGACACGGAACTATATACGGTCTCCGATCTGTCTATAGTGTGGGCTGACGTCGATGTCTTTGAGTACGAGGTTCCCTTCGTCCACCTTGGCCAGCAGGTCTCGCTCACACTGAGCTACTATCCGGGCAAGACCTATACCGGAAAAATATCGTACATCTATCCCACCGTCGATCCGCAGACGCGAACGGTAAAGGTGCGCGTCTCACTCGCCAATTCCGGCTTTCTTCTGAAGCCGCAGATGTTTGCCGATGCGCAACTGCGTGTCGATTACGGTACTAAAATCCTCGTGCCCGAAGAAGCGGTTCTCAACTCGGGCACGGAGCAACATGTCTTTGTAGTCCATGAGGGAGGCGTCTTTGAACCACGCACAGTTACAGTTGGCCCTGTGGTGGACGGCAACGCCGTGATCCTGGCCGGGCTGAAGACGGGAGAGACTATCGTCGTCAGTGGAAACTTTCTGGTCGACTCAGAGAGTGGACTGAAGAGCACGATGGATGGAATGAAGCCATGATGAATAGAATCATCGACTTCAGCGACAAAAACCGATTCCTGATCTTCCTCTTCGTGGCGGTCGCCATCCTGTTGGGATGGAACGCGAT
>CAZPZL010000215.1:0-5221 GCA_964590925.1 uncultured Granulicella sp. | reverse complement strand
CTGGACTCGGAGTTGCATTTGGTGCAGCCGGTCACCACGGACCGCGAGTTGTTGCTGGCGAGGATCAACGAGATATGGAAGACCCCCGACTTCGGCTCGGAGAAACTGATTAATCCCAAGGAGTACGCTACCAGTCTAAAAGTGCCCCCAGAAAAGTATAAGGGGCCCCCAGCGGAGGATATACCGGTGCGGCGCAGAATAACGTTGGATGCGATGCAGCAGTTTGCTTCGAGTCTAAAGGAGGAGCCTGGAAGAAAGAATCTCTTCGTCTTCACCGGAGGATTCCAATGCGCGGTGGTATCTGGCAGTGGATGTTTAACCATGCCGTTTCCGAATGATAAAAAGGATTACCTGTGTGGGTTGATGGATACGTTGGAGCAGGGGCGAATGTCAATCTATCGCTATTATCCGAACGGAAGTATTCTTTATGGCTTCGGATGCAGCTCGGCATCGAACGACCTTGGTACCAGCGCAAACTATTACACACTGTATTACACGCCGACAAACCGAGACTGGAATGGCAATTATCGTTCGACTACGGTGCAGGTTGCGGACAAAGGGCTGCACCTGAAATATCGGAAGGGATATTACGGTACACCGGATAATGTCAAGGCTCACTACTATACGGCGAAGAGGCCCGCTGCTGCGCTAGTCGCGCCAAGCTCCGGCGGATCGACTATAGCGGCAACAGTTGTCGCGGAGGAGACTGCGGACTCGGAGGACGTGGCCTCCGGCGTGGCTGCGGCATTGCCGAATCCGATGGCTGCGGTCTTCAGTGTGCAGGTGATTCCGGCTGAGACGACGGTGGTTCCAGATGCTGCACTCAGCGCCAATGACAAGAAGACCGAGAAGCCGGAGCACGAGTACCGGGAACTTACGCTACGCTTCTCGATGCCTGCGAGCGAATTCAAGGTGATGCCGTCAGATGGGGGCAAGTATGTTGCTCGGCTAGTGATTGGAGCGGTGGGATATTCGGATGGCAGGCAGGCGTCCTTGAATGGGAGACATGCGGTCCAGATGGTAGTGAAATTCAATGGGGTCACGGACCCCCGTATTACGACGTTCACCATTACAGGAACGCTGACGCTGAACATTCCGGAGCATGGCAAAAAACGCTGGCTATATGTGAGCGTCCAGGATCTGGCAACAGGGCAGCTTGGCAGCCAAGTGATCCCGATGGAACAGATTAAGATGCCGGAGAAGCAGTGAGGCTTTGTCTGAACATCAGTTCCGTTGCAAAGGCCGTCGCGAGTTCCACAGCTTAACCGAAAGCCCGAAGCGATAAAACGTCCGTATCCGTCTGGCTTGCTCGATAATGGGATGGTCCGCTACTTGATTTTCCCGGCTAAAGAGGAGGATCTTGTTGTAGTCGGTCTATCAAGTATTTCAAATGGAAATTCAAGTCTATTGGCATTGATCTGGGCAAGAACGTTTTTCACTTGACAGGCGTGGATCGACACGGGAAAGTCGTGTCCAAGAAACATCTGTCGCGTTCTCAGATGATGGTGTCTACACGGCAAAGATACCAACTTGCATAATAGGAATGGAGGCGTTCTGTGGCGCTGACCAAGACAAGATCCCCGCGAGCTGGTGCCCACAAACTCTGACGTAAAATCAAGCTGCTTGCTGAAAAATCGCAATCTCCGACAGGCTCCTAGAGGTTTCTCCACTTGATGCGTCTAAGATAGACAGAGGCTTTTTCCAAATTACTCCGGTGTTTACGGCGACAGTCTCTGAGGGGCTTTCGGGCAACAATCTCTGAAAAGATTAACTGGTGACGCAATTTCATGGCTGAATTCGTAGTCAGATTGGCAGACGAGCGGGGCAAGGTGCAGGAGCAGACGCACACCGCAGCCACCGAAGAGGAGTTGCGCGCGCGCTTCACACAGGCGGGCTACTTTGTCTATTCTGTGAAGTCGCGTGGCGTTCTGGCGGGTTCCGGCAAGGCTAAAAAGGTCAAGTTGGACACCTTTCTGGTCTTCAATCAGCAGTTTTTGACGCTGGTGCGGGCGGGCTTGCCGATTATGGGTTCGCTCGATCTGCTGGCGCGACGGCAGAAGGTTCCTCACTTTCGTGCACAACTGGAGGATGTTGCTACGCGGGTCAAGAACGGCGAGTCACTCTCGGAGGCCTTCGAGGCGCAGGGCGGATTCCCCATCGTATATACCACTACGCTGCTGGCTGGCGAGCGCTCGGGCAACCTCGAAGAGGTGATGCAGCGCTACCTCGATTTCCAGCGCGTCTCGCTGACCTTCCGCAAGAAACTGACCGCCAGTCTGGTCTACCCAGCTGTGCTGGTCTTCATGGTGATCGCGCTCTTCATCTTTCTGATTACCTTCGTGGTGCCGCGCTTTGCGGAACTGTATGAGCAGTTGGGGACGAAGCTGCCCGCCATCACCTCCTTTTTGCTGCAGGCAGGAAAGTACGCGCAGAGTTATGGAATCTACTTCGGCGTCGTCGTGGCGCTGGCCATATTTCTCTTGGTGCGTTGGATCAAGACCGATGCAGGCGCGAATTTGATGGATCGCATCCGTATCAGCCTGCCACTGGCCGGTCCAGTGTGGATCAAGTACCAGGTCGGGCTGTTTGCGCGTACGCTGGCCACGCTGCTGACCGGTGGCCTGCCGCTGGTTCCGTCGCTGGAGACCGCCGCGCGCTCGATCGACAGCCGCCAGATCAGCAAGGCCATCTTTCGCAGCGTAGAGACGGTGCGCGAGGGCAAAGGTCTCTCGGTCTCACTCGGCGCAACCAAGATCTTTCCCGAACTAGCCGTCGAGATGATCGAGGTCGGAGAATCGACCGGCGCACTGCCCCAGATGCTCAACTCCGTCGCCGAGTTCTTCGAGGAGGACGTGCAGACCAATTTGACTGCCGCGATGAGCCTGATCGAGCCGATCATCCTGGTTGTGATGGGCATTGTCGTGGCCACCATCCTCATCTCGCTCTACCTGCCCATCTTCAGCATGAGTACCGGAGCTGGCGGCGGAGGCCCGCAGTAGCCGCGTAGTAAACTTGGAAGCACTGAATCAGTTGATATTTTGCGGGTGGCGCGATCTTGCGTTGACCTAAGAGCTTCACGGGAGTCTTACAGAATATGGCTACGCCGGTTGCAGTGCCGCTCAGTGTGAGCGAGATGTCGATGAGCGAGGTGGAACGCGCGCAGGCGCTGGCGGCGCGCTATCACGCGGAGTTCGTTGACCTAAAGAATTTCAAGATCCAGCACGAGCTGTTCAAGAGCGTACCGGTCGACCTGATGTTTCGCTACAACTTCGTCCCGCTGGAGCAACTGGAGGGGCGGTTGGCCATCGCCGTCAGCGATCCGTCGAAGCTGATGATGCTTGACGAGATCAGCGGGCTGCTGGGGCAGAGACTCGTGACGCGAGTGGCCACGATCTCGCAGATCACCGACCTGCTCAAGAAGACCGAGCAGTCGCAACGCGTGCTGGACGAGGCAAGCGAGGGGCTGGCCTTTGACGTTCTCTCTGGCGACGAGAACTCCGACGAAAACATTTCAATCGAGCGGCTGACCGGCGAGGACGACATCTCGCCCATCATTCGACTGGTCGACACAACGATATTCACTGCACTGGAACGTCGTGCCTCGGATATTCACCTTGAGACCTGTGACGACTGTCTGATGGTGAAGTACCGCATCGATGGCGTGTTGCAGCAGGCGATGGCGCCGATCGCACGCGAGCATCACCAGACGATTCTCTCGCGCATTAAGGTCATGAGCGAACTGGACATCGCAGAGCGTCGCGTACCCCAGGACGGTCGTTTCCGTGTGCGATACAAGGGACGGTTGATCGACTTTCGCGTGAGCATTATGCCAACCGTGCATGGCGAAAATGCCGTGCTGCGTGTGCTGGATAAAGAATCGATGTCGGAGAAGTTCAAGAAGCTCTCGCTGGACGTGGTGGGATTCGCGACAGACGATCTTGCACGCTTCCGCCGCTACATCAAGGAGCCGTACGGCATGGTGCTGGTCACTGGCCCGACTGGATCGGGCAAGACGACCACACTCTACGCCGCGCTCAACGAGATCAAGAGCGAAGAGGACAAGATCATCACGATTGAGGATCCGGTCGAGTACCAGATTCGCGGCATCACGCAGATCCCGGTCAACGAGAAGAAGGGACTGACCTTTGCACGTGGACTGCGCTCGATCCTGCGCCACGACCCCGACAAGATTCTCGTCGGCGAGATCCGCGACGCGGAAACCGCACAGATCGCCATCAACTCCGCACTGACTGGACATCTCGTCTTCACGACGGTTCACGCCAACAACGTCGTCGACGTGCTGGGGCGCTTTCTGAACATGGGCGTGGAGCCGTATAATTTTGTCTCCGCGCTGAACTGTATTCTGGCGCAGCGGCTGGTGCGCACGGTCTGCGAGTTCTGTGTGCGCGACGTTCACTACTCCGATGCAGAGCTGGTCGCCAGCGGCCTCGACCCCGCCGAGTGGCGCGGCTTCAAATTTCGCGAAGGCCCCGGCTGCATGGAGTGTGCAGGCACGGGCTTCCGTGGCCGCTCGGCCATCCACGAACTGCTCGAGCTCGACGACGAGATTCGCGAGATGCTGCTGGCCAAAAAGCCCGGCAGCGAGATTCGCAAGAAGGCCAAGGAAAAAGGAATGCACTTCCTGCGCGACTCCGCCATCGAACGCGTCCGCGAGGGCATCACCACGCTGAAGGAGATCAACAAAGTCACGTTTATCGAGGCGGGTCGGTAGATCGGTCGAAAGTGAGCAAGAGAGAATAGGTAGTCTAGGAAAGCATGGAATTTATACCGAGAACGATGGGAACGCGGCCTAGGCTGGCCTGCGAGGTTAGCGCCGAGGGTGTGGTTGCGGCGCGGGCCGAAGACGCATTCGCCGTGCTATCCGCCGTGGCGCGAGTGCCGCTGACCGATGAGATAGTGGTGCCACGTCTGACTGCAGTCGACGCCGAAGAGCAGGCCACATCGACCGGCGTGGGCGGCGACGTGGCGGGGCGTGCAGCTGTGGTTGCAGCCGTGCGCAAGGCACTTGAGGCCGTCGCTCTGCGCGACCGCGAGGTAACGCTGGTCGTGCCAGACGCGTCTGTGCGTGTGCTTCTGTTGGAGTTCGACGAGCTTCCGGCGAAGGCCATTGAGGCTCTACCGGTCGTGCGCTTTCGCCTGAAGAAACTGCTTCCCTTCGACGCCGACGACGCCGCGATCAGCTATCAGGTAATGTCGTCGA
>CAZPZL010000214.1:0-5224 GCA_964590925.1 uncultured Granulicella sp. | reverse complement strand
CGACCACAGGATTCCGCCCACTACAGACGCCGTAGAACCTGCCGATTCACCAGGTATACTCGTTGTGTATTGAACACTGGATGCGTATCCGATTTGCGCCTCTCTGCGCTCCCATACCTGTGACGGGGAAAAATTCACACAGATTCTCGCTTCGTGCGATTCATACTCCTGTAACATTGGACCAGAACGGTAGGATGAGGAGTTCAGGCCCGTGCAGCAGGTGATTTCGCCCCAATTCGCGCAAGAGGAATCCGCCCAAAATGCAGTTCATGTAGAAGATGCATTCGTCGAGGTTGACGGGGTGCAGGTGCATGTTGTGCGCGCTGGAGTGGGTCGTCCGCTGCTTCTGATCCACGGGCTGGTTGGCTCGTCGTGCAACTGGCGGAGAAACATTGTGGCTTTGGCCAAGAACGCCAGCGTCTACGCCATTGACATGGTGAATATGGGCGAGAGCGAACGCGTCGCTGGACTCGACTCCAGCTTTGCGGCGACGGCGGTGCGCATCGTCCGGTGCATGGACGCTCTGGGCATCGCCGAGGCCGAAGTCGTCGGCCACTCCCACGGCGGCGCAATCTCCCTGATGTTGGCCGCGCTGTACCCGAAGCGGGTTCGCAGCTTGATCCTGTTTGCGCCAGCAAACCCCTTCAGCAGTCGGTCGGATTCACTGGTTCGCTTTTACAACAGCCGGGTGGGGCGGTGGTTTGCGCAGCGGGTACCGCGACTGCCGAGTTGGATGCATCGCATTGCCCTTGGACGGATGTACGGCGACGCACGGCGCATTCCCGAGGGATGTCTAGCAGGATATACCGATGGCTTGCGCGTTCCGGGTACGATTGGACATATTCTTTCGATTGTGAGCGGATGGCACAGCGAGATGGCAAAGCTGAAGGATGCACTGCCTCGGATTGTCTCGACGCCGACGCTGCTGCTTTGGGGCGACCGGGATCGTGCGGTGGATCTGGCATCGGGGCGACAGTTGCAGCGGATTCTGCGCAGTTCGGAGTTGCGCATTGTTGGCGGTGCGGGCCATGTGATCTTTGAGGAAATGCCGTTGGAGTCGAACCGGATGATGGCGGAGTGGCTCGAACACGTATCAGCGGGTGGCTCTCAAACCGATCCAGTCGAGAGCCGCAGAGTGCACCCGCGCAGGCAGCCTCACTCTGCGGCTAGCGTTCTGCTGATCCCCTCGAACACGTGATACCGTCCCACGCGAAGGCTCTGCGGATCAGGACGAGACCACTGCACGGGCTTTGCTGACTATGGGGCTCCTGTGTGACAGGCGGTTGCGCAGTCTTAGAATGGGGCGTTCAAAGAAGACAAACGAGATCTGCGCAGCCAACAGCGTGAGCGTAGAGGCAACAATAAATCGGAGCCCTAAGGCGATATTGTGGCTGGCGTGCGGAGCAATGGTGACGACGATCCAATCGAATATGGTTCCGAGCAGGACATGGAAGACATAGATGCCATAACTGATGCCGCCAAGCCATCGCAGCCATGCAGTGCTGAAGAGGTGTGCGAAGATTCCATCGCCCAGAGTGAGGGTGAGCATTCCGGCCATTGAGATTGTGATGCAGGGAAGGCCAAAGAGGAACATCCCGCGGCTTCCAAGTGCAAAGCTGTGCTCAAAGATACCGACACAAATAAAAATGAGTAGCCCTCCACAAAGAAAGGACGGTGCGAGGCGCTGGATACGCGGCCAAAGGTTCGGATCGCGGTAACAGAGAGCAAGCCATGAGCCGAGGGCGAGTTCGCCCGCTCGTGCGGGGAGTAAATCCCCGTATGCTGTGGGATTAGCGAGAAACATCCAGATGGCGAAGCGAAAGAAAGCAGAGAGTACGAAGACCGAAAGACAGAGCGTGCGTGCGCTGGAAATTTTGCGACTGGCAATCAGCAGAAAAGGCCACAGCAGGTAGAACTGTTCTTCTACAGCCAAACTCCAAAAATGGAATAGCGGTAGAGGTGTGCCAATGGCTTCTGAACTGGAAGGCAGTTGAGAAAAGTTTTGTAGATATAACAGCAGAACCCAGATGTGGGTGAATGCAAGCCGCGCATGGTGGGCAAAGATTGCAGTGATCAGCACCAGCAGAAGCGCCGCATAGTAGAGCGGAAAGATGCGCAGAGTGCGGCGATAGTAAAAGCGCCGCCACCAGTTCGGATGGTCGCGGTCGTCCCAAAGGATGCCACTGATAAGGAATCCGGAGAGAAGAAAAAACACAGAAAGGCTGAACCAGCCTGCGCGAACAAAGGCGCCGATCAAATTTAGAAGATGATTAGAGGATTGTGATCCTCCTCCATAATGAAAGACAAAAATGGCCAGAACGGCAAGGCCGCGAACTCCATCGAGTGCAGGGATATGCTTGGGCTGTATGCGTGAAGTTTCCACCTTGTTCATCTGGGATGTTTGCATTTTGGCGTCAACTCCTGAGATGGCAAGCGCATATCAATAGGACTCGATTCAAGGGATAGCTAGACTGGGCGAAATTCTATACTGTCTCGCTTTGCGAGAGAATCGTTGCCCACACCCGCTCTGTTCAGCCAGCCATATATCACTCGACGCCACCAACGCTTCCTCTCTTCGCTGATCTTGGAGAGGAGCCCACAAAGCAATAGCACCGCGACAAACGCTGCGCACTTGGCAAGAGAGGAGCTGCGGTCGTAGTGAGTCACAGCATAGATCAAAATCAGCAACGGAAAGTGAAAAAGATAAATCGAGAATGTATGGTTAGCCGCCCAGCGAATCGGTTTTTCAAGTGGAATTAGTACTTTTCCAAGGGAATGATCAAACTGTGAAGCGCCTAGAATCAGCAAAGCTGTCGCCGCTCCCCAGTAGTAAAAGATTGCTGCATCTATGCTGGGTCCAGCGCCGTGTAATATCCGATATACCAAGTGCGAGTGAGGTCCGTCGTCCCAGACATGAAAACGCGTCCAAAACAGGATGAACAGCATAACAGTGGAAAGACTGGTGATTCCTAGAAGGGGATATGATCGCTTGCCGATTTGCATGGACCGGATCCATCGGTGCAATCCAGCGCCGACAAACCATACCGGCATCAGTCGGATCATTGGAGATCCGAACAACAGACAGCACAGGGCAAAAAGAAAGTACCGTTTGTGTCCACGAGTAAAGATCAGGATCGCAAACAGCGTGTAGTAAGCGGCCTCGAAGCTCAGCGACCAAACAGGACTGTCAACGCCGGGGCAAATCTTCAAGCTATGGATGCAGTTCAGAAAACAGAGCGAAAGCGCGCTTGCAAATAAGAATTTTACGGAGGGGTGATGGCGGATAAAAGCCAGACTAGAACTGGCGCCTGACCAAGGAGCGACGAGCTGAGGGTTTAACCGGACGGCAACGATCAGTACAAGTCCGCTGAGAACGATGGCAGGAACCAGCACCGAATAGAGCCGTGAAATTCTAGCGGCTGCGTAGTCGACAACGTTGGTCTCCTTCGCTTCGGTAACAAAACTGATTACAAAGCCAGAGAGAACAAAAAACACAGATACCGCTGAGACTGCGTAGATCGTCAGATCGGGCCAGCCAGTGGAAAAGAATGGTTGTGTCAAATGCCCGCCGACAACCGTAAGTGCTGCCGAAAAGCGCAGCAAATCTAGCAGGATTGACGTTGTTCGCGTCATGACAGCTCTACGGCAATCGCCAAGAGTCGGAGGTCAACGAGTTTTGCGATATCTCGCCTATGCTCTATAGCCTGCCCCGATTGATTCGAGATATTTGAGCAATCTTTCACTGGATTATGTGTACTTTACCACATCGATCCCGAATCTTACGCTACAGCCAGTGGAATTCTCAGACAATTGCGGAACTCCTGATTTGCGCGCAACTCGGGAGCCGGTGGGGCGTGGCTGTCAAGGGATGGCGGTCTCGAAGGCGGTACGCAGCTCGGATTGGCCTACGGCGTTGGGATGCACTTCATCGTTCATCTCGGAGGTGGTGGCGTGCATGTAGGGGTGGTTGTCAGCATAGATGACATTGAGGCCGTCGCCGTCGAAGACAGCTATGTCGGCCATAACTTGGGACAGGTATCCACTGCACAGTGTTTGGTTCTGGTTGCAAGGTGCGTCCGAGCCGACCAGTTGCAGTGGCGGTTCTCCGACGACGACCAGAGGATAGATCTGTTGGGTTGTATCTGGTGCGCCGATGGCTACGATGCGCATGGTTCCGCTGGAACTGGTCTGGGTGAAGGTGACGGTGTGAGCTCCTGCGCTGGCGGAGGGAATGCGGATGAAGCCCAGCGAATTATTGCTTCCGTTTTGGGTGCGGATGGTGTCACCCGGAGAGGTGTTGAATGATCCTAGGACAGTTTGGTCAAGGGCGTAGCTGAAGGTGCCAGCGTCGTTGTCGGCAATTCGCGGCCACAAGTAGATGGGGCCTTCGTGGGCCAGCGTGACAGAAAACTTGATCGAGGAGCCGGACGAAGTGGTCATCCAGGAGTTCCAGTTGTCAGCGCTCTCGATGGAGCCCGTGCCGCTGGTAACCACCCCGTCAGTCACTACTCCGTTTGAGGTCGCCAGAACCTTCAGATTCGCCGGAAGTGCAAGCCACGCGATCGTGGCCTGATGACAGAGCGCGAAGATGGGGAAATAATCCGAGCCGCGCAGGTCTTCGTCGTTGGTGCCGATCATCAGCGAGTAGAGCGGCGGATTGCTGACCGATGTTGACGCGATGTTGGGAAAGATTTGCCGGGTCGGTACGTCGCACGCCTGATCGCCGCTGAGGGCGTAGTTGGAGAGTACAAACTGTTTATCCTGAGCAATCAGCGCCGAGTAAGCCTGCGCGGGGCTACTCAGGGTATAGCCCGCGGTGATTGAATCCCCGTATGCCCGATAGTCGGCCCCGGAGCCATAACTGGCTGGAGTGGAAGCAGGAGCGGACGGTATGGCAATCGAAATGACGCTTGAGGTACTGCATCCGAATAGAAGAACCACACAGAGAATCGGCAGAATCGATGAGATGGAAACAGGACGCATGGATAATTTCTCCAGCTTCCTGTATCGACGGAAGGGATGCAGTACTGTAGTGTGCCAGCGCCAGCCCTGCCTTCCGGGGAGAGAGTGCGCAAATCTGAGCGCATACTCTCGTGAGGGGAAGTGTTCTAATCGTGGCGTCCGAGGGTGGGCTTGTCGCTGCTACCATCCGAGCTGCCGCCGGTCGAGCTGGGATCGTTGTTGGTGTCCGCAGTGCGGCGCAGAGTGGGAGCATTTCCACCGC
>CAZPZL010000213.1:2939-5245 GCA_964590925.1 uncultured Granulicella sp. | reverse complement strand
TGAGATTGCACACGGCGTGGAGCGAATCGCTGGAGACGCAGCTTGCCAGCGAGGCGGTGCCCGCATGAGCGACCCAAAGCAGATTCCCTTCGGGAATGACAAACAAAATAACGACACCCAAAATTCGGAAGATCAAGATGATCTGACTCCCTTCGACAAGCTGCGCGAGGAGTGCGGAGTGATGGCGGTCTACGGCCACGCCGATGCCGCGCGGATGACCTACTGGGGGTTGTACGCGTTGCAGCACCGCGGGCAGGAGTCGGCGGGGATTGCCAGCGCGGATGGGCACGAAGTCAACGACATCAAGGGCATGGGGTTGGTCAGCGAAATCTTTACCGACGAGGTGCTAGCCAAGCTACCGGGGCATATCGCCATCGGGCACACACGCTATTCGACGACGGGCGATTCGGCGCTCTTGAATGCGCAGCCGATCTCGGTCGAGTCGACCCGCGGGCTGATTGCGATTGCGCACAATGGGAATCTGGTCAACCTGGGCAATTCGCGGGAGCGGTTGGAGCGAGATGGCGCGGTCTTCCAGACAACCTCCGATTCCGAAATTATTGTTCAGTTGATCGCACACTCGCACTGCGGCACACTGGTTGACTGCATTGCGGAGTCGCTGGCGCAGGTCGAGGGTGCGTTTTCTATCGTGATGATGACGCGCAACAGGATATTTGCTGCGCGCGATCCACACGGCTTCCGCCCTTTGTCTATCGGACGCATCGCCGGAGTCGACGGCGAGCCGGACACTTTCGTCTTTGCCAGCGAGACCTGCGCTCTCGACCTGTTGCACGCCAAGTACGAGCGCGACGTGAAGCCGGGAGAGTTGGTCATGGTGAGCGAGGACGGAGTGACCAGTCGGCGATTTGCGCCAGAGACGACACCACCCGCGAGCTGCATCTTCGAGCATGTCTACTTTGCGCGACCCGATTCGCGCGTCTTCGGGCGCTGGGTGCAGCAATCGCGCGACGAGATGGGACGGCAGTTGGCACGAGAGTCCGGCGTTGACGCCGACATTGTGGTTCCGGTCCCGGACTCCGGCGTGACGGCAGCACTGGGCTATGCAGCAGAATCTGGTATTCCCTTCAACTTCGGACTGATCCGCAACCACTACGTTGGGCGCACGTTCATACAACCGGAGCAGCGAGTGCGCGACTTTGGGGTTCGGATGAAGCTGAATCCGGCGCGCAGTCTGCTGGAGGGCAAGCGTATCATCCTGATTGATGACTCGATTATTCGCGGAACCACATCGCGCAAGATCGTGCGTATGTGTCGCGCAGCGGGAGCGACAGAGGTTCACATGCGCATCAGTTGTCCGCCTACGATCAGCCCATGTTTCTACGGCGTGGATACGCCCTCGACCAAGGAGCTGATTGCGGCCAACAACTCGATTGAGGAGATTCGCAGGTTCATCGAGGCGGACTCGCTGGCGTACCTCTCGCTGGTGGGGCTGACGCACTCCTGCACTCAGGGCGAAACCACGACGGGGCTGTCGCCCGCCAGCTTCTGCACGGCCTGTTATACCGGTGAATATCCGACGCAGTGGGTCGACGTGAGTGACATTCTTCCCGCAATCGTGGGCGCATAAAGCGGCGGCGTGAAACGTCCGACACCATGAAAACCGGTAACGAAGAAGCCCGATCTCACGGCACGAGCTACGGATGCTAAACTCATTTCGTCCACTCTTACGCTGGATTTCGGTCGCCAAACTATGCTCTTTAAAGCTCGCAGCGCTGCGGTTTATGGCATTGATGCACACATCATTGACGTTGAGGTCGACTTCTCCGGCGTAGTGTTGGACAAAGAGATATTCAACACAGTTGGTCTGCCCGACGCCGCGGTGCGCGAGTCGCGCGACCGGGTTCGCTCGGCGATCAAGAATTCCGGCTTTGACATTCCTCCGACGCGCATCACAATCAATCTAGCACCTGCAGACATCAAGAAAGAGGGCTCGGGTTTCGATCTGCCCATCGCCATCGGCATCCTTGGGGCCTACGGCGCGCTGATAAACAAAGACATATCGGGCTTCCTGCTGGTCGGGGAGCTGGGGCTGGATGGCACCCTGCGCGCGGTGCAAGGGATGTTGCCGATAGCCATTGCGGCGCGGGCGCAGGGAATCAAGAGTTTGCTGATTCCAGCGTCGAACGCGCGCGAGGCGGCGGTGGTTGAAGGCGTCGATGTCTATCCCGTGCACACGCTGAGCGAGGTGCGCGAGCTACTGAACTCCGCGTCTACGGGCGCGATCCGGGCCACCCCGCTGAAGGGTGACGCCGCCAGCCTGCTCGACGAGCTGGAGCATTTCCCCT
>CAZPZL010000213.1:0-2929 GCA_964590925.1 uncultured Granulicella sp. | reverse complement strand
TCCCCTACGACTTCAAGGACGTGCGCGGCCAGCAGGTGGCCAAGCGCGCATTGGAGGTGGCGGCAGCGGGCGGGCACAATATCTTGATGATTGGCCCTCCCGGCTCTGGCAAGACGATGTTGGCCAAGCGCCTGCCGTCGATCCTTGCGCCGCTGCGTTTTGAGGAGGCGCTCGAAACCACCAAGATTCACTCCGTCGCCGGAGTGCTGGATGCTGATCGCGGGCTGGTGACGCACCGACCCTTTCGCTCGCCACACCACACGATCTCGGATGCGGGGCTGATCGGTGGCGGAATGATTCCCCGCCCCGGCGAGGTATCGCTCGCCCACAACGGCTTGCTGTTTTTAGACGAGCTGCCGGAGTTTCCGCGCAATGTCTTGGAGGTGCTGCGCCAGCCGCTGGAAGACGGCACTGTGACGATTGCACGCGCTGCAATGTCGCTTAGCTTTCCCGCGCGATTTATGCTGGCCGCGGCGATGAATCCCTGCCCCTGCGGATATTTTAATGATAAGTCGCGCGAGTGCATGTGCACGCCGCCGATGATTCAGCGCTACGTCAGCAAGGTTTCGGGGCCGCTACTCGACCGCATCGACATTCACATCGAGGTTCCGGCGGTGCAGTACAAGGAACTGCGCGGCGGAGCGTCGGCCGAGGGCTCGGTGGAGATTCGCAGCCGTGTTTTGGCCGCGCGCGAGCGACAACACAGGCGCTTCGCCATTGGCGCGAAGAGCCAACCTCTACCCACAGCCAACGGCGCTGCGCGATCCAACAGTAATGCGCGTGTTGCCAAGCCCATCTTCTCCAACTCGCAGATGAACACCCAGCAGATTCGCAGCTTCTGCGAGCTTAACTCTGAGGCCGAACGGCTGCTGGAGCGCGCCATGCAGCAACAGGGTCTGAGCGCGCGCGCCCATGATCGGATATTGAAGGTGGCGCGAACGATTGCCGATCTTGATGCCGCAGATAACGTCGCGGTCAAGCACATCGCCGAGGCAATCCAGTACCGCACGCTCGACCGCAGCTACTGGGCGTAATGTTTGAATGGGCTGGCGGTGGAATCGTGATTGGTCTTCCGAGCCTGTGGCACCATTACGGAACCGCTCTAATCTCACCGTAACTCTCACAAAATCAACTAGGTTTAGCACTCAAGGGGATATTGAAGGCTTGTGCAGAGCTTCACTGGATGAATCTCGCCACGGGTAGATGTAGACTGGCGCGATGAGAATGTTGCGCGCGATAGCAGTTTCATTGGCGTGGGCCGGAGTGGCAGCGGCTCAGGGAATGGCGTTCGGGCAGACGGCTGGGCAGGCAGCGGTCGCGGAACAGGCAGCGGCCAAGAGGCCGATGACGTTTGCTGACCTGATGGCGATCAAGCGGGTGAGCGACCCGCAGATCTCGCCGAGCGGCAAGTGGGTAATGTTCTCTGTGACCGATGTATCGCTGGAGAAGAACACCAAGGTGAACCATCTTTGGGTGGTGGCGCTCAATCCCGCCCATGACGATAAGACCGTCAAGGACGGGGCATCCGGGGATGTTGGAAGTGCAACCACAGATCCTTCGA
Source organism: uncultured Granulicella sp. (assembly GCA_964590925.1). Classification (GTDB taxonomy): domain Bacteria; phylum Acidobacteriota; class Terriglobia; order Terriglobales; family Acidobacteriaceae; genus Edaphobacter. Next base: position 1,368 of record CAZPZL010000213.1, on the reverse strand, counting down.
CTTCGCTGCGCTCCGCTCAGGATGACAACCAAAAAGAGAAGCAGGTGACGTTTGGCGCGGGCGAGCGGTTTGGGCGGTTCTCGCCGGATGGGAAGTGGGTCTCGTATTCGCTGGGGGATCAGATATACGTTGCGCCGTGGGATGAGGCGGCGGGGAAGGTTGGCGAGGCGCGGGCGTTGACCAGCGTCGAGGGCGGAGCGGATGGGGCCATCTGGTCGCCGGATTCAAAGCGGCTGATGTTTACTGCGCAGGTCTATCCAGAGTGCAGCGTGAAGGGTAAGGGGAAGACAAGTACAAATGCGGGGATTCTTCGCTCCGCTCAGAATGACAACGTCAAGGGGGAAGATGAAATTGAGCCAGCGACGTGGGCGGAGGAGGATGCCTGCGATAAAGCCAAGGATGATGCGGCTGCGGCCAGTCCGGTGAAGGGACAGATTTGGGATGAGCTGTTCTATCGCCACTGGGACCAGTACACGGGAAAGAAGCGGACGCACATTCTGGTGGTCGATGCGGACGGAAAGAACGTGCGCGACCTGACTCCGGCCAGCGCGGTGGGCGATGCCGAGACGCCGACGTGGTTTCTGGGTGCGCCGCTGCAGTATGCGTGGGCTCCCGACTCGCGGGAGATCGCCTATGTGACCAACCTCGACAAGGTTCCAGCAGCCTCGACCAACAACGACGTCTTTACTTTGAGATTGGACGAGCCTGGAGCGAAAGCCGTAAAGGTCTCGACCTCGCCGGGGAGCGATGACGCTCCGGCCTACTCGCCCGATGGGAAGTGGCTGGCGTTCCGGTCGCAGGCGCGGGCGGGGTTTGAGTCGGATCGCTTTCGGCTAATGCTCTACGACCGCGAGAAGAAGACGATAAAGGACGATCTAATCCCGACATTTACAAATCAAGAAGATCAGATTGTAGATGATTCGTGGGTAGATGAATTTGTCTGGTCTCCCGACTCTACGCGCATCGTTTATGCCAGTGGCGACAGAGGCGAGGAACCGCTTTTCAGTGTTTTTGTTGTTCCAAATAAAATAAATATTGACTATTGGACTCCAGTTGCACGCGGTGGTGAGTATTTCGATATTTGCTTCACTCCTGATGGGAATCCACTCGTTTCTTCACTCATGCATATGGATCAACCGAGTGAAATTGTAACCATTCGTGATATTGACGAAGGACAAGTACTCCATAGATATATCAATCATCTGACTCATATAAACGATTCATTGATAGCTCAACTCAATCTTTCAAAGCTAGAATCGTTCTGGTTTGCGGGTGCGGAGGGGACTAAGGTTCAGGGATTTATTTTGCGGCCACCGGGGTTTGATGCGGCGAAGAAGTATCCGGTGAAGTTTGTGATGCATGGGGGGC
>CAZPZL010000212.1:0-5278 GCA_964590925.1 uncultured Granulicella sp. | reverse complement strand
CACCATTGAGGTGGCTCAGATCGCGCGCAGCGTAGCTCAGGCGCTGGGTCTGAACGAGGATCTGGCCGAGGCACTGGCGCTGGCGCACGACATCGGGCATCCGCCGTTTGGGCATGCAGGCGAACGCGCGCTGGACTCCTGTCTTAAGCGGCATGGCTTGCGATTTGACCACAACCTGCACGCGCTGCGCATCGTCGAGCACTTCGAACTGCGCTATGCAGCGCATCGCGGGCTGAATCTGACGCTGGGCGTGCGCGAGGGGATCGTCAAGCACTCGCACGACTACACGGTGGCACAATACCCGGAGTTGGGCGTCTATCTGTTGGACCAGATGCCGCCGCTGGAGGCACAGATCATCGATCTGGCCGACGAGATCGCCTATCTGGCGGCGGACCTCGACGATGGTGTCGAGTCGGGACTGCTGGAGATCGGGGATATCCGCGCACACGTAGGGTTGCTGGACCGCAGCTTTACTCGAGTGGAGCAGACCCATCCCGGCGTCGAGGAGAAGTATCTGTTCAACGAGGCACTACAGTTGATGCAGAACACTCTGACCGACGATCTGGTGGCGACAACTATGGCCAACACGTGCGCAATCGGCGCGACCTGTCTCGTAGACATTCGCTCGCATACGGCTCGGCTCGCGGTCTTCTCTGCCGAGGCTGAAGCTCAGCGGCAACAGGAAAAGCGCTACCTGTACGAGACGCTCTACACCTGTCCCGAACTTTCGCTGGAGCACGACAAGGCTGAAGAGGTCGTCACAGCACTGTTCAACTTCTGGATCGACGCGCCCGACGAGCTGCCGTCAGGATACGTCGAGCAGATAGAGACCGAGGGTCTGGCGCGCGTGGTCGCAGACTACATTGCGGGCATGACCGACAGCTTTATTCTGCTGCAATATGCGCAGATCAAACGCACTGTACGTCGTTAAATAGTTCCCTCGTTGCTATATATGGTGCTTGTACTTCTGCGCGAAGCCCGGAGCTTTCGGGCCTTATCCTGACATCCGATGGAGTGATCTATTTCCCAGCTTTTTGGCAGCACTACAGAGGCGCGTTATTCAGATGATGGCCGGGTCCAAAGTCTTGCCTCTGAGGCTTGTCCCCGATAACGTCAACCTCATCACGCGTACATGGATTGCCGATTGAATGCTGCGTGTGAAATGATGGCGGTATAGAATTTCAGTTTTTAATCGAAAGAGGTCGGCAGAATGGCAGTAAACACGGGGCTGTGTTTTGTGTCGGGCAAGCGGAGTGGGATCTGTTCAGAGAGAATATTGGACCGCTTCAGCGCGAAGTCGGAATCGAGGTCGGCTCGATGAAGAGATCCCTCAACAAACCGCTAAAGCCTACGGACACGCGCGCGTCGATCGCCATTGATCTAGGGGCGGAGAGCTGTCGTGTCATGCTGCTGCGCTGGAATCAGGCAGAGCCAACCATCGAACAAGTCCACCGTATCCCCAACAACCCGCGAGAGGTTGACGGTGGTCTGCGTTGGGATCTGAATGCCATCGTCTGCGGGTTGGAAGATGGCTTGCGCAAGTGCGCCGAGATCGCTACCGAAGGCATTCGCTCGATCGGCACCGATGGCTGGGCGGTCGATTACGTTCGCGTGGACAATGACGGCAAGCCGCTGGCCGATCCCTTCTGCTATCGCGATCCACGTACAGTCAAGAGCGAGAAGTCGGCGCACCGCAAGTGCAGTCAGGAGCGGATGCGCGAACTGACCGGAATCCAAATTATGCCGCTCAACACCGTTTATCAGCTCCACGCCGATTCGCTGGCCGGGCTACCCGAGGGCCAGCAATGGCTCAACATCCCCGAGTATCTACTGTCGCACTGGGGCGGCGCGCGCGTGGCCGAGTACACCAACGCGACCCACACCCAACTGGTCGAGCTGTACAAGAAGCAGTGGTGTCGGGAGGTCTTTAGCGCGATGCACCTCGACTTGGCCAGCGCGCCCAAGATTGTTCCTCCCGGAACCGACATCGGCAAGGTCACTGGGCCGTTGGCAGAGTTGCCCGCCTTCAGCGACACGCGCCTGATCGCGCCCGCCTGCCACGATACAGCCTCGGCGATTGCGGGTATTCCAGCCTTCGGCAACGACTGGGCGTACATCAGCTCCGGCACTTGGTCGCTGGTGGGAACGCTAATCGAACAACCGCGCAACAACGCAGCAGCGCAGGCGGATAACTTTACCAATCTCGGTGCCGTCGGCGACCGCATCTGCTTTCACAAGAACGTTAACGGCATGTGGCTGATCCGCCAATGCACGGACCAGTGGGCGCTGGATGGTAAGGTCTGGTCCATCGTCGATCTGGTCGCTGCAGCAGAGCAGACGCCCTGTCCCGAAGGCCTGCTCGACGTGGACGATCCCGATCTGCTGCTGCCGGAACACATGCTGCAGCGCATCAATAATCAAAGGGCAAAGCGCGGATTGGAGTTACTCGATGAGAGTCCGGCCAATGCGCCGCAATTTGCTAGCCTCATCTTCCACTCGCTGGCAGCACGCTACGCCAAGGTTCTGGATCGTATCGCGCTTTTGGCGGGTAAGAAGTTGAAGCGGCTATTCATCGTTGGCGGAGCCAATCAGAACGCCTTTCTCAATCGGCTTACGGCTGAGGCGACTCGGTTGGAGGTCTATCGGGGTTCGCCCGAAAGCTCTACGGTCGGCAACTTCGCCGTGCAACTTGCCACGCTGGAAGGAAGCCGAGACGCAGTCACTGGAGCCTATGCTGAGCCGGTGGCGCGCTGGGCTGGACTCTTCATCGAAGCTTTGGACAGAAGCTCAACCGAAGCACACGTCTAGCGAGAAAAGCGGCAGGAGCTTCGTGTGCATCGGGGATTATTGACAAGCGGAATGCAGCTATTGGCATTTCTGATCTCGTCGTGTTGTGCGATCAATGCCGTAAGCATTCAGCACGTCCGGCAGTTACGACGCCCTCCTGCTTGTGACTATCAGCCCGATGGATGACTGGTAATACATCGAGATGGTATTTGCTAGAACCAGATGCGGAGCGTGGGGGAGAAACGTTGTGGCAGGGCGTAGATTGTAGGGGTCCTTCGATTCCACCTCTTGCGATACGACTGCAGGAGACTTCGCTCAGGATGACAACTTTAAAACGATTAGATGGTGCACTCCACTTGGCTATCTGCCAGCAAAAGCCAAATTACATCAATCCCACCAATCGGATTGATTCCCCATTTTGCGCGGTTTTCGTGTAAACTAAGGATTCGAGTCTCGAACAGGAAAGCAACTATGTCTATTCATCCGATTATGCAGAAGCTGGCCGCCAAATTTGAGCGGACCGACCACCCCTCCTTCGCCCCCGGCGACACCGTTCGCGTACAGGTCAAGATCCGCGAGGGCGAGAAAGAGCGTCTTCAGGCCTTTGAGGGCATGGTGATCGCCACCAACCGTGGACCTCAGGCGACCTTCACCGTACGCAAGATGAGCTTCGGCCAAGGCGTCGAGCGTATCTTCCCCTATAACTCCAAGGTCATCGACCGGATCGAGAAGCTGCGCTCCTATGAGGTTCGCCGCTCCAAGCTCTACTACCTGCGCGGACTGCGCGGCAAGGCAGCGCGTCTGCACGAGGTTGCCCGCGCCTCCTAGCCCGCGCCTTGGGCACTATTACAACGCAGAAAGGCCGCGACGAGCAATCGTCGTGGCCTTTCTGCGTTGGGCTGTGTTTGATGCAGCACCTCTGAAGCTGGATCGGTTTGTCAACTATCTGGGGCGAGCAAAAGCAGATGTCTCGCATAGCCCCGGTCGACCGTGCCATCGCATCCGCTTCAGCCATCGGCATGAATAGCCGATTCCAGATCAGAATGACCACAAATCACCGCTAGTAGCGTGGCTTTTGTAATATTAAGCGCGATCTCTGAGTAGGCGTTGTCGTCGTGTTTCAACAGACTGAAGACGATGATCTTGGCTCCGCACCCCATTTGCCAGTGCGAGCCCAAGTGTGATTCGTCTGGCTTCCAGATTGTCTTTGATGGGCGAATGAAGCACACATTCGATCAGCCTTCGCTATCTAAGCCACTTCGAAAAATGCTGTAGGCTTATGCATTGCGCCGCGCTGCTCGCCAGCCTGTGCCCGACGCGCGCTTACTTTTTGGACTGCAGGGCCTGAATGACGCTGTCGTAACTTGGCTCGGCGGCCTTGATGTGGTCGGCCACGCGCTTGCGCTCTTCGTCGGTCAAGGATGGCAGAACCGTCAGGATGCGACGGATGGTCACAGAAATATCGTCCACATAATTCATCGTACGGATTGCTTCGCCAGAGAGAGGCATCAGTGCTCCTGTCAGTTTGAGATTCGCTAACACCAGTCTACAGCGAACCACTGCTGTCCGGCTATTTTTCCCAGTAGTGTCGTAACCTGTTTAATTCCTGCATGATGCAGCCAGTTCGCCCGGGAACGGTTTGAACTTCAAGATTGTTTTCCGTCAGCGCGGCAGCGGCGAAACAATGGTGCATGAACGCAGGCCGCACCATTGTTTCGCGCAACTGGCTGATCATCTTGCCCACAAAGAATTTCAGCAGTGCGTATCCCGCTATCGCGGCGACTCGAACCCGCGCGGCTTCTCCTGTTGGGACCAGTGGCCTTTGCGCAGTTGGCCTATCGCGAGAGCCTGCGTGACATCGAGGCCTGTCTCAGTGCCATGCGCGGCAAGCTTTATGCCGTCGAGCCGATGGGCGTTGAACTGAAGCAGAGCTTTTACGCGCTGGATCGTCAGACGGCGAAGATTACGCCGGAGGGCACGCTGAACTACACCTTCGACGCGGCGGGCAATGTTGCGTCCATCTACACGTCGAGCGTGAACGGAGCGTCGATGTCCTACACCTACGACAGCCTCAACCGGCTCAGCACGGTGGTGGACAATCGTCTGCCCGCTGGCCAGAACACCACCAGCTATGCCTACGACACGGCGAGCAATCTGGTCACCGTGACTTATCCGAATCAGCTTACGTCTACCATTCAGTACGACAGCATGAATCGCCTGACTGCGCTCAATACGGCGTCGCAGAGCGCCTCGCCGGTTGCTGGCTATAGTTATCAGCTTGGCGCGACGGGCAATCGCACCAGCGCCACCGAGGCCAACGGGCGCACGCTCAACTGGAGCTACGACGGCATCTATCGCCTCACCAACGAGGCCGTCAGCAACGACCCGTCGGGCGCGAATGGCGCGGTCAGCTATGGACTCGACCCGGTGGGCAATCGCACGTCGGATAGCTCGACGCTCGCGGGCGTCGCCACGGTCGGCCTCGACAGCT
>CAZPZL010000211.1:521-5279 GCA_964590925.1 uncultured Granulicella sp. | reverse complement strand
CTTTCCGGTAAAGTCCGTATCGACAGCCGACGACTTCGCAAACAAATCGAGCGTCACCGGTCCCGTCACTTCGACGTCCTCTTCGAGTGCCGGCGTCGAGTAGACCAGCACATCCTGCCGCGCCTCCACCAGGCCTTGGTCCCTCGGTCCTGGCGCCAGATGCACTCCGTCGCAGCATAACGGCCCGCCCACGGTTGGCACCGGGTTCGCCGGATCGTACACAAAGGTATCCGCAGTTTCTTTCTTTGCGGCCTCGGTCGTCAGCGTTCCATCGCCAGCAGTGCTATTCGCATTGCCATCGGAGTGCAGGAAATAGCGCGTTTCCTTAGCCCGCTCTAGCGGCCAGCTCGCCTCATCGCGCCACCTGTTCTCGCCCATCACAAAAATCTTCACCGGCTTCCCGTTCGCAAACTGGTTCTGCATGCCCTTGAAGAGATGGTCGTACCAGTCGAGGGTGATGGCGTTTTCGTCGAAAGGCGCATCCGGGCCAAAATCAACCTCGCCCACCTTCCCGCTCCAGCCGGAATGGCCACCGATAGCAACCACAAGTTGCGTCTGGGTGCGTGCGGCCTCCGTGCCGCCATGCGCGCGGATACCGAGGTAGTTGCGGATTGAACCACCCTGAAAGATGTCATACCAGGCAGCGATCACCAGCGCCGGAACCTGGATCGATCCAAAATTCTCCTCGATCGACCATTGCTTCCAGTAGGCGTCATAGTTGGGGTGCGCGAGCCAATCCAGGTAATAGGGCGCCAACTCGCGTGTAAGTTTTTCGCCATCCGCATCTTGAACGTTGAACACCGGGAACCTGTTCAGCGGCAAAACCTTGTCGGCCACCAGCGCATTCGCGGCCTGTTTCAGCGCGCGATTCTCCGTATCCTGCGCCAGCCCCGCGGTCCACGACTGATTGAACCACTGTTCGAAGGCACCGCCTTGATAGGTCGAGTTTTCGTGGTAGTTGCTGGCCGTCACCACCGGGCAGATTCCGGCCAGATGCGGCGGATGGCCGATGGCCTCGAGCATCTGTGTTGCGCCCACATACGAGCCGCTAAACCCGCCTACTCTTCCGTCGGAATGGGGCAGGGCTGCCGCCCACTCTACCGTGTCGTATCCGTCTTCCATCTCGTGCTTGAAGGTGTACCACTCGCCTTCCGAGGTGTAGCGCCCGCGCACATCCTGCACCACCACGATGTAGCCGCGCAGCGCTGCCATGCGGCCGAACGCTGCATCGCCGGTCTTGTCGTACGGGGTTCGCTTCAGCAGCACAGGAAGCGATTCCTCACCCGTAGGCCGATAAACGTCGGCATAGAGCGTGACGCCGTCGCGCGTCTTCATCGCAACATTGTGCTCGACAGTCACCTCGCCGGCGGTCTGGCTCCGCGAAGCGGTGCCGGGCAGCAGCGCGGCCGCAAACGCAACAAGGCAAAATATCTTCTTCAACATGGATGTTTCATCCCCGTCTTCTTAAGGTCGCATCGATTATAGGAGGTGCGCGGAGCAGCCGGCTACGATGCCGAGGGCCCTGGGTTTCGATTTTCAAATCCAGGAAATTACAATCTTCACCGTATACTCAACCCAGAGTATGTCGACCAACGCTGACACCATTCTGGCCGCAATTCTGGCCAAAACACGGAGCACGGTAGCCACGGCCAAAAAGAGCGTGCCGCTGGCCGACCTTGAACGGAAGGTGACTCATCGTCCACGCGGCTGGGCTGCTGCTCTGCGTCGTCAGGCGGCGACTGGCACAGCGGTGATCGCCGAGATCAAAAAGGCCTCGCCTTCCAAGGGTCTGATTCGCGCCGATTTCGACCCGGCCTGGCTGGCGGCGCGTTATCGTGCCGGCGGCGCCACGGCCCTCTCCGTGCTCACCGATGAGCCTTACTTTCAGGGCAGCCTGCGCAATCTCGAACTGGCCTCGGCGGCCGCGCCACTGCCCTGTTTGCGCAAGGACTTCATGATCGACGAGTACCAGGTCGTGGAAGCCCGCGCCCATCGCGCGGACGCCATTCTGCTGATCGCTGCCGCGCTTACGAATGAGGAGCTGAAGCATCTGGCCGAGGTCGCTAGTGGATTCTCGCTCGACGTTCTCGTCGAAGTGCATACGGAAGATGAGCTCAGCCGCGTGCTCGATACTCTCGGCGAGTCCGGCGCCAACGCCATCGGCGTCAACAACCGCGACCTGCGCACCTTTGAAGTGAGCCTGGAAACTTCGCTCGCCTTGGTCGCGCGCATTCCCTCAAGCATGGTGCGCGTAACCGAAAGCGGTATTTTTACCCCAGCACACATTGCCCAACTGCGCTCGGCCGGCTTTGACGCGTTCCTTATCGGCGAGAGCCTGATGCGTCAACCCGACCCCGGCGTAGCGCTTGCCGAGTTGCTGGCGGGTGCGAAAGGCATTGCAGGAACAGCTAGAGGATGATTGCAGTTTGGGGATAGAATGCAATCATTGCAATCGTTCGGAGGGGAAGATGCCCACCAATTTAATCGTGCGGAATATTGAGGAAGAGATTGTGCACTCTCTCAAAGAGCTCGCCGTTCGCAACGGGCGCAGCGCCGAGGCCGAACACCGCGCCATTCTCAGATCGGCCTTATTGCAGCCCCGCAAGCGCTCGTTCAATGAGGTGTTGGCTGCGATGCCCAATGTAGGGCTGGACTCGGATTTTGAACGGAATCGCGACTAGCCATGTTCCTTCTCGATACCAACGTGGTCCGTGAGGTGCGCAAGGGACAGAAGGCCGACCCGGGCGTCGTTGATTTCGTTGGCAGAGCAGAACATGAGCTGTTTCTGCCGATTCAGGTTGTCGGTGAACTGCGAAGTGGTGTCGAGGCCCTTCGGCGGCGCGGAGATTTGCCTCAAGCCCTTTGACTGGATGCTTGGTTTCAACTCATTCTGGAGGAATATTCAATGCGGATTCTGTCGTTTGACCTGCAATGCGCGAAAGTATGGGGCGCCTTGATGGGGGTCAACGATCAGCATATTGTCGACAGGCAAATAGCCGCCATTGCTCTGGTTTACGATCTGACGATTGTCACTCGTAATACGGCACATTTTGCTGGCATGGGCGTCCGTGTCCTGAATCCCTTCCTCGCTGACTCACCAAGTCCTCAACCAATATTCTGATTTCACCGCCAATGACACCAACAAACCTCTGGATAAAAATCTGCGGCAACACCTCGCTGGAGGATGCCCTGCTTGCTGCCGAAGCTGGTGCGGACGCGGTCGGCTTTGTCTTCGCGCCCAGTCCGCGGCGCGTCACGCCTGCACAGGTCGCGGCCATCGTGCCCCATCTGCCCGCAACGCTGGAAAAAATCGGCGTCTTCGTCGATGCCTCATTCGAGGAGATCGAAGCCACAGTCAACACCAGCAGCCTGACTGGCGTGCAACTCCACTTCGACGCCGCGCCGGACCTGACTGCCCAATTGCGTGCTCGCTTCGGCCTCGCGCTCCGCATCCTGCGCGTAATTCACTTCGATGCCCATCAAGCCAGCGAAAAATCCAGCACTGTATCGGAACACGAATTCCGCACTGTATCAGGGCACGACTTCAGTCGTGCCGCAAGGCCAGAGAAATCAACATGGGCTTTAGCCCCTGAGGTAGTTTTGCGCGACCCAAACATAGACGCTGTACTCGTCGATTCGCGCACGGCAACCGCGACGGGAGGCACCGGCCAATCCTTTGATTGGAATCTCGCGTCCAACACTCTCTTCCAGAACAACGAGCAACGAAAGCAGAGACTCGTTGCCGCCGGCGGTCTGAACCCCGAAAACGTAGCCGAAGCTATCGCCGCCCTCCAACCTTGGGGCGTGGATGTGGTGTCTGGCGTCGAATCCTCCCCCGGCCGCAAAGACCCCGATAGAGTGCGGGCCTTAATCGCCAATGCCAAAGCGGAACACCGTCGGTAAAGTGGCCGGTCTCAAAGAAGTCCCCAAGTCCGTCCCGATCCTATTATGCTCTATTACGCATAATGCTTAATATGGCATAATTGCTCCATGGGTTGGTCCGTTTTCTTTTATCCGAAGTTCATGGCAGAGTACGACGAGCTGCCAGAGGCCGTGCAGGACGGACTTGTTGCCTCTCTCGCGCCGTTGCGGGAATTTGGACCGGCTTTGGGGCGGCCCGACGTAGACACGCTGAAGGACTCGGATTACACCAACATGAAAGAACTTCGCTTCAGAGCCGACGGCGGTGTCTGACGCGTCGCTTTCGCATTCGATCCTCGGCGCAATGCAATCCTGCGGGTCGCCGGTGACAAATCGGGTGTGAGCGAATCGAAGTTCTACAAACGCCTAATCGACAAGGCCGACAAGCGATATAAGCAACATCTCGAAACTCTCGAGCCAAAGGAGTAGCTGCCATGTACAGACCCATTCCCGTTGAAGAAGTAATTGCCGCGATGCCCAGGAAGCGCCAGGAAGAAATTGCGAAAAGGGGCGCTGAACTGGTGGCCAAGGTCCGCCGCCGCATGACCCTCGCCGAACTGCGCAAAGGCCGCAAGATCAGCCAGGCAACCGTCGCCGAGGCACTTGGAATCGGCCAGATGCAAATCTCGCGCCTCGAAAAGCGCAAAGACCCGCGCCTCTCCACCATGCAGCGCACTGTTGCCGCAATGGGCGGCCATCTGACCATGATTGTGACCTTCCCGGACCAGGAGCCGGTCGTGCTTGTTCCAGCCCAATCCAAAGAGAGGGCATCGCGTCGGAAAAGCGCCTAACATAAGAGCGTCTATTTCACCTTTCAAAATCTAGATGCGTGCACCC
>CAZPZL010000211.1:0-511 GCA_964590925.1 uncultured Granulicella sp. | reverse complement strand
CGGCTTCTCAAATGGTATGGTGTATACTTCGCGCGTTGGAGGTGCGTAGGTGACGAGAGGCTTGATTGGCACCCTGATACTGACTGCTTCGACTATTGCGCTAGGACAGGCACCACAGCATGTGAAGTGCGAGGCTAGCGTCAACGGTTTCAAAATCCACACTGTCTATATCATGGGCGATCAGTACAACGGCGTAGTTTGGGCCTATAAGCATGTTAGTGAGGAAACCTGCTTGACCCCAACCACTGACCCGAGCAAAGCCGATGCAATTCTAGAAGTGCATCGTATCTGGACTCCTGGTTCCCATGCAGACACTATGCCGCTTTCGGTATCATGCTTCTCCAGTGGTGAAACATCTACCTGTACGGATTCGACCGGCAATGCTCTAACTGTGAGCTGCGTAGGTAGTGTATGCACGTCCTATTATGGCCCTGATATTGCAGCCGCCCTATCGAGTGCATTCGATGCGTGGATAAGCACTCGATGGTATGAGTCTGATGCCAAGCTCTAT
>CAZPZL010000210.1:4725-5293 GCA_964590925.1 uncultured Granulicella sp. | reverse complement strand
GCTTTTTAACGCCGTGCTGTTGAAATTGTACTGTAATCTTGGCGTCCTCCCCATCTCCTTCGCGACGAAAGACAGTTCCTTCGCCGTATTTGGGGTGGCGAACACGAGAACCTTTGTGTAAACCAGTTTTTCCGGCGGGAGAGGGAGGGTTGAATTTGGGCTTCGTGAACTTCTGTCCGCGTGCGGCAAAGAAGCTGGCGATGTTGTCGATGGAGCCGCCGGAAGAGGCTGTCTGCGCGATGGGACGCGAGCCGGGAGCGATGCGTGTAGTGGAGAACTTGCTGGCACCGCCAGACTGGGACGTCTGATCCTCGTCCTCGTAGCTGTAGTGGCGTTCCCCTGCCTCGTCGTTGGATTGGCTATGACGACCGAAGCGATTGCGCGACGGGTAGGGCGTTGCGTAGGCGCTGCCGGAAAATTGCGGCTGCGCAGCTGGGCTGCCGAGGTCTTCGATAAGGCGCGAGGGAACCTCCTCGAGAAAGCGCGAAGGGATGCTAGCGTCAGGCATCTCCGAACCATAGCGGCGGCGGTAGCGCGCACGCGTAAGTACCAGTGTATCCATGGCGCG
>CAZPZL010000210.1:0-4715 GCA_964590925.1 uncultured Granulicella sp. | reverse complement strand
AGAGACGTCGCTCCTCTTCGAGGCCGGTGGGGGCGAGAATCGAGCGCGAGTTGGGAAAGAGACCTTCTTCGAGGCCGGTCAGAAAGACCAGCGGAAATTCCAGCCCCTTGGCGGCGTGCAGGGTCATCAGCGTGACGCGCGCCTCGGCGGAGTAGGAGTCGGCGTCAGAGACGAGAGCGGCATGGTCGAGGAAATCGGAGAGAGATTCGCCGCGCTCCTCGGCGTCCTGCGCAGCGTTAGCAAGTTCCTTCAGATTCTCGATGCGCGAGAAGGACTCTGGTGTGGCCTCGTCTTCAAGGACACGGATGTAGCCCGAGCGGTCGTTGAGGAATTTTATTAATTCAGGCAGAGTCGCTGGTGCGCCGGGGACACGAAATGCTGACGCGTCGTCGCACATGATGCGCACTGCGGCGCGGTCTGCGGGGTCTTCATTGAGAGCTGTGGCAGCGTGCGGCCTGCTCGCCGCAGATTTATGCAGTACGACTGGGGCAAATGGATTGAAGCTCGTCGAGTCGATGGATTGGCTCGCAAGCTTGACTGCGATTTCTGGAATCCCCGCTGCGGGACCGAAGTCGAAGCCGAAATTGAAGCTGGTGTCTTGCGCGGATTCTTCATTCGCATCGGATTGCGCTACAGGCTCAGCAGCAAACTCATCGGGATTGAAGTCGGTGGCGCCTGCCTCCGTAATCAGGTATGCCGATGCATCCCACGTCTCAGAATCGAGTTGTGGGGCGCCCACATTGTCTGTGGGAGCGAGGTCTGCGGCAAGCTTAGTGGCGAAGTCGGGACCCAGCATGGCACGGGCGTCTTCAATCAGGCGGCGGAAGTTGCCCAGCGCGATCAGCGCCCGCGCGGGCAGAAGACGATCTTCGCTGGCGCGGGCGATGGCGTCCCAACTGCTGATACCAGTCGTCAGCGCGATGCGTTCGATAACCTCCATCGTCGTCTTGCCGATGCCGCGCGCAGGTGAGTTGACGACGCGGCCCAGCGCGACCGAGTCGTGCGGGTTCAGCACCAGCTTCATGTAGCTGAGGATGTCCTTGACCTCGGCGCGGTCGTAGAAGGAGAAGCCGCCGACCATGTGGTACTGGATCTGATAGCGGCGCAGAGCCTCTTCCACCAGTCGCGACTGCGAGTTGGTGCGGTAGAGAACAGCGCATCGGGGAGCGTCTTCACTGGAGTTTGAAGCGGCCTCGCGCAGGTACTGCTGGATACGATCGGCTATAAACAGCGCCTCGTTCTCGCCATCAGGAGCCTCGTAGAATCCGATCAGGCTGCCACCCTCGCGTGTGGTGAAGAGCGTCTTGCCCTTGCGTTGTGTATTGTTGGCGACGACTGCGCTGGCACCTTCGAGAATGATCTGTGTGGAACGATAATTTTGTTCAAGGCGAATGGTGCGGACATTGGGAAAGTCCTTCTCGAACTCGAGAATGTTCTTGATGTCGGCGCCGCGCCAGCTGTAGATCGACTGGTCCTCGTCGCCGACGACGCAGACGTTGCGCGCGGGACCGGCGAGCAGCTTCATCAGCTCGTACTGCGGGCTGTTGGTGTCCTGATACTCGTCGATGAGCAGGTACTTGTATCGGCGATTGTATCGCTCGCGCACCTCAGGGACGCTCTTGAGCAGGCGCACAGCTTCGAGCAGGAGATCGTCAAAGTCGAGTGCGTTGGCCTTGGCCAGTTCCTTGCGATAAATCTCGAAAATGTGCGCTATCTTCTCTTCGCCAGGATTGGTGCTGGCCAGAAAATACTGCTGCGGGTCGATCATGTGATTCTTTGCCCAACTGATTCGACCAAGCGCGACGCGGGGTTTCAGTGTCTTGTCGTCGAAACCAAGCCGTTTGAGCGCGGTCTTGACGACGGCTTGCTGATCGGTCTCATCGTAGATGGCGAAGCTGCGGGTGAGGCCGATGAGCTCACCAGTGGCAGACCGAACGCGCAGGGCCTCGATGTCTCGCCGCAACAACCGCACACAGAAGCTGTGGAAGGTGCATAGCAAGGGCTGCGCGAGCGTGCTGTGGCCAAGAATTTTTTCGACACGCTCGGCCATCTCTTTCGCCGCCTTGTTGGTGAAGGTGACAGCGAGGATGGAGTCTGGGCTGACACCGCGCTCTTCGATCAGGTACGCGATGCGGTGCGTGATGACGCGCGTCTTGCCCGAGCCGGCTCCGGCGAGAAGCAGTACGGGGCCATCGACGGCGCGAATGCCTTCCTGTTGCTGCGGGTTCATGTTTTCGAGAAGGCGAGACACTGGTGGGAACGCTCCAGTGTCTATGTTAATGGACAGCGATCGTGGAACGCGAATCGGCACCGATGTAGGCATGCCTGCTTTGATCGAGCTATGCGCGCGAAAAGTCAAGTTGAACTTCGTCGAGGTGGGTGAATCAGTAACATGCGCTTTGTACCATTTGCAACTGAGAGATCTGCAGAGGTTAGCCGCGCTTGCGCCGATAGGAGGTGCAAGGAGGAAACACTATTGAGTAGTTTTACACGCTTCATCGGTCGTTCACTAGCGGTTCTGATGTTGGTAGGAGTTGTTGCTCCGGTAAGTGGCAATGCCAAGATACTTCACTCGCAGTCGTCTGCCGCGCAGACACCAGCGAAGTCGGACACGCGTCTCTTTGTGCAGATCCACAACGAAGGACCTATGTTCGAGGACGTCAAGGTGGCGGGACAGACGTACACGGTACGTCCCGAGGGTTGGTTGCAGATTCAGGCCCCGGTTGGGACGTGCGTGTATGCGGATGGTGCATTCTTCGGTCATCGCAAGGGCGAGTTGCTGTTTGCGGTCACGCCCAAGGTTAACAATTCGACCATCAACATTTTCTGAATCGCGTGAGCCTTTGGGTGGAGGATAATCGTAGTTACAATGCCTCCACCGACCGCTCCCATATCTTGCAAGTCGCCCAATTCTCCCGTTAGTACACCCTCGCTCTCTCAAATAAACAATGTTGCCGTCTTCTGCGCCTCAGCCGATGGGGCCGATGCGGCGTATCGTACCGTGGCCGCCGAACTGGGGCGGTCGCTTGCCGTGCGCGACATCGGCGTGGTCAATGGAGGAGGGCGTGTAGGTCTGATGCAGTCCGTCTCCGACGCCGCGCTGTCCGCTGGCGGACGCGTTGTGGGCGTGATTCCGACCAACTTGATGGAGTTGGAGATGGCGCACACAGGGCTGACCGAGTTGCACGTCACCAACACCATGCACACGCGCAAGGCCATGATGGCCGCGCGCGCTGATGCGTTCATCGTGCTGCCGGGAGGCTACGGGACCTTCGAGGAGCTATTCGAGGTGCTGGCCTGGCAGTCGCTGAAGATCCACTCCAAGCCCGTGGTATTGCTGAACGTGAATGGCTTTTACGACACGCTGCTGGCGTTTCTTGACCAGTGCGTGGTGAAGGGAATGTTGAAGGCGCGGTTTCGCGCCGCCGCGCTGGTGGCGACGACGGTCGATGAGGCAATGGCACTGCTAGGAATTGTTTAGGACGGGGTAGGAAATGATGATATAGACCGTGGCTGTGCGAACAAAATACGGAGATTCTTCCCCATTCGTTTGGCTCGGGTACAGAATGATACTGCGTAAATCATCCATATATGTGGGCGTTATTAGACAGATTCTTACTCTCGGCCTTTGACGCGGTCATAAATGTAGCGATCACTGGTGGTGCCGAGGGATTCGTTGTAGAGACTAGTGGCACCAGCGGCTTCTTTCAGATCTTCGCCAAACTCGTGGATGGCGTGCAGGTGGTCGGCAGTGGCGGGGATCTCGATCTTGTCGGTCTTGAGAAACTTCTGGTAGCCGCGGTCAAGCAGGCGCGAGATCGTACCATTCAGCTGCCATCCGGGCCGCGCAATCAGCATGGTCGATCCGTCGGGAGCAGCGGCAATCACCGCAGCGCAGCCGTACTTGCTTACCTGATAGGCCTTCGTGCCCGAGGCTGAACCGTCACGCGCGGCGGATACATCAAATTGGTGTCCGGCAAGCAATGCCAGCGCTTCGGTGAAGCTTCGCGGAGATGTTTGTTTTGCCATAGTTTCCAATCGCGGTAGACTTGATTAACTGTCGCACATCTGCGGCCTGCCTTCAATCTGAACTCCGTAACAAATCGAGTGGCGAGCGCACCAAAGATGAACACGAGGTATACGGACGAAGGGAATCTGCAATGATCGCAACGGCGCGCGCGCTTGGAGTGTCTCTGCTGGATCGCATCGGTAACACGCCGCTGATGGCGCTGGATCGGCTGACAGAGCATCTTCCCGGGGTGCAGATTCTGGGCAAGGTGGAGTGGGCGAATCCAGGCGGATCGGTGAAGGATCGCCCGGCAGCCGAGATCGTTCTCGATGCGGAGAGGCGCGGGCTGCTGCGGTTTCATCAGATGAACGGTCGCGCGTTGATGGACGCCACCAGCGGAAACACCGGCATCGCCTATGCAATGCTGGGAGCGTCGCTGGGCTTTCCGGTGACGCTCTGTGTCCCGTCGAATGTATCGCCGGAGCGCAAGCATATTCTTGCGGCATACGGCGCAAGAATCATTTGGACCGATCCGAATGATGGCTCCGACGGCGCGATTCGCAAGGCGCGCGAGCTGATTGCCAAGGAGCCGGACCGTTACTTCTACGCCGACCAGTACGGCAACGAGCAGAACTGGCGCGCGCACTATCGCACCACGGCCAACGAGATTTGGCGGCAGACCGAGGGCCAGATCACGCACTTCGTC
>CAZPZL010000209.1:0-5336 GCA_964590925.1 uncultured Granulicella sp. | reverse complement strand
CTACTCGGCCGTGTGCGAGTGCAAGCTGAAGAGCCTCAGCCGTCGCGAGATCGAGAAGCTGCCCAACACCGGCGACGACACCGCCGCGCTGAAGCTCTACATGCTGGCCGAGCTGTCGCGCAACGAGGACGACCGCGCCGGTCACGACGCACTGATCCAGCAGATGGTCGCGCGCTTCCCAACCAGTCGCTGGCTGGAAGAAGCTCTCTACTCCGGCGGCAACATGTACCTGCTGAAGCACGATGCAGCGCAGACGATCTATCACTACTCGACGCTGGTGCGGCTGTTTCCTAACAGTACCTATGCGCCCTCTGCACACTGGCGAGCGGCGTGGATGAACTATCGAACACGCAACTACGCTGAGGCGGCGCGTCTGATGGAGGAGCAGATCGTACGCTATGCGGGCGGGACCGAGATTCCCGGCGCACTCTACTGGCGCGGACGCATCTACGAGGATGAGGAGCGCAATTTCCCCCAAGCGGTGAACTACTACCGTAGATTGGTCGAGATATACCCGGATTATTACTATGCAAATCTTGCGCGGCAGCGAATCTCCGTGCTGGGCGCACAACCTACAATCGCACCCGCACCCGCACTGAGCGCGGCCAATCCGGGGCCGCAACCGGAACTGACCGGAGATCTGCCGGAGAATGACATTCATCTGATTAAGGCGCGACTGCTGGCCAACGCTGCGCTGAATGAGTACATCGGACCGGAGATTCGCTCCAGTCCAACCTCGGTCCAGTGGGGTGCGCTGGCACAGGCTGAGATCTACGTCTCCTACGGCGAGTACACGCGCGCACTTCAGTTTATGAAGCACAGCGGCATCTCGTTCTTCACGCTGCCGATCAATCAGGTGCCCGGAGTCTATTGGCAACTGCTCTTTCCGCAGCCATATTGGAAGGAATTGGTGACAAACGCGGGTGCAAATGGACTCGACCCGTATCTGGTTGCCTCTCTCATTCGACAGGAGTCGGAGTTCAACGCCGGAGCCGTCAGCCCAGCCAACGCATACGGGCTGATGCAACTACTTCCGTCGGTTGGCAAGGCTATGGCGAAGAAGCGCGGAATCAGGCGATTCGACTCCAGCCAGCTCTTGAACCCGTCGATCAATCTACAGTTGGGCACGATGAACTTGAAGCAGGTGCTGGATCGCTTTGGCGGGCAGGTGGAGTACGCGCTGGCCGCCTACAACGCGGGCGACACGCCAGTGCGACAGTGGCTGTCGAGCAACGACTACAAGGATGTGCCGGAGTTCGTCGAGTCAATTCCATACAGCGAGACGCGCGATTATGTGCAGGCTATTTTGCGCAACCGCGAAATGTATCGCAATTTGTACCCGATTCGATAGCGACTGGAACGATACCGCCAAATCTGCGAAGAACGCGGCTATTATGGCCAACGGCATTCTGACCAGTGACACCACTGCATACTGTTTCACTGGATCTGCGAAGCACTCAAAGATTGTGTAGGTGTTTTTCCTTGAGAGTGACCCACAAATGTTCTTCGCCTTTGTAAAAACTACCAGTGAATCCACACTATCGCGAGAATGGTTTTCCCGTCGAATGTAGCAGGAAATCTATCATGGCCGGCTGTTTCCGAAATGGCCCGCGATTTATTTAACACCATTTTGGTTGAAAAATATTCGTACCGATCGCGACAGTAGGATGCGAATACCCTCTAGCCTGCGCCTGCCTGCTCGAAGCCGCCGCTATCAACATCATGAGGCCCACATCTGAAAAGAAGACGATTGCCAAGAAATATCCTGGACGTGTGGCACCATCCGTTGGCTTGGGATGAAGAAGCGTAGATCATCGCAACTTGCTTTATGATGGTTCTGTGGCCAATTTCCCGCGGGCGTGGCGAAATGGCAGACGCAGCGGACTTGAAGCAACTTGAGTGCCCATCGGGAAACCGGCGGAGTAGAACTGCTCAAAGTCGGGGAAACCTTAAATGGCAATCCCGAGCCAAGCCCGGAAGCAACTCCGGGAAGGTGTAGAGACTAGACGGGCAGCACCTAAACCTCATGCGGGGAATGGTGAAGGTATAGTCCAGACCACGAACCCTCCCTTGGCGGGGCGGCGAAAGCCGAAGTGGTATGAAAATCCGCAGGCCGCAAGGCCGTGTGGGTTCAATTCCCTCCGCCCGCACCACACCCGCTTTCACGGCGGGGCCTGGATGGAAACAGGCCCCGCCCTGCCGGACCAGGGTCGCCTGCGTCCATCACCATCAGTGGGGGCCATCCTTGTGGTGTGCATGTTATTGCGGCAGGGTGGGAGCTATAAATTCATCTGGTCAAAGGCCTAGTGGATTCCGTGGGCGTTGAGGTATGGTCCGTAGCGGGAGTCAGAGCCGAGGGTGTGACCGTAGAGCCAGTCCTTGAGAAAGGCCATCGTCTCCATCGTCAATGCCTGAGATCCGCTGCTATACCGCTGCTGGATCTCCAGCAGCTTCTGGTTGAGGAATTCGTGTTGTCGCTTGTGGCGAACGGCGTCCTGGTATCCAGTACTGTCGAAGAATGCCTCTTCGCGGGCGAAGTGATATCGGGCAAACTTGAGCAAATCATCGAGCAGTGGCGCGAGAATCTGACTGCCATGCTGGCTGTGAATTGCATCATGGAGTTGGTTTGCCAGATGCAGCAGTTGCTTGTGATCCTCGTCAATCACCGCGATGTGCACGCTAAGTTTATCGTTCCATTCCATGAAGGGCATCTATCACTGTTCCTCTCCGCCTACCACTTCCGAATGAAGTATCGGCCATAAGGCGGTGGAATCCAGTGAGCGCAGCAAAAAAGGACAGAAGCAAAATCGGACAGAAGTCCCTGTGAGTACTGGACAACTGTGACCAGACAGCCGGTTCAGGCTAGGTCGAAGAGGAGAAACTCGGCACCGGATTCGCTGGCAATGATGAGCGATGGTTCATCTTCGATTTGTACGCCATCGCCCTGCTGAAAGCTCTTACCGGCAATCTGGATGTCGCCGCGCACAATCTGCAGCCAGCCATAGCCAAACTTGAACTGGTGGTGAACGACCTGGTTCTCATTGAGATAGGCCGCCAGCAGCTCCGCGTCCGAGAAGATTTTGAACGAATCGTCGCGCGCGTCGGTCGAGGCAAGCAGATGTAGACGGTTCGGGTGCTCGGCGACGGTAAAACGCTTCTGTTCGTACTTCGGTGGAAGGTCGAACTGATTGGGCAACAGCCAGATCTGGAGCAGATGCAGCGGCTGATCGGCGGAGGGGTTCATCTCGCTGTGGCGCACCCCTGTGCCAGCCGACATGTGTTGCAACTCGCCGGGAACCAGCGTCTCACTGGCGCCGGTCGAGTCTTCGTGTTTCACCGCCCCCTCCAGCACATAGGTCAGAATCTCCATGTAGCGGTGTGGATGCTTGGCGAATCCAGTAGCGGGCGCAACACGATCCTCGTTAATGACGCGCAGAGCGCGAAAGCCCATGTGATCGGGATCATAGTAGTCGGCAAAGGAGAAAGTGAAGTTGGAATCGAGCCAGCCGTGATTTGCATGACCACGCGCGGCAGATGGACGGATTGTTAGCACTGGGTCACTCCTGATGGGAACGGTTACTGCCCCACCTGAATGTGATGCGCTAAAGTGTGCGTCGATGCAGGGCTATTCAGGGAAAGTCTTCGCTCTATTGGGCAACATTTAGAACTTGTTCGTGCCGCTAAGCACAATTTGGCAAGCCGAACCAGAAGAGCCGAAGTTCGCTTCGTAGGAATTACGATCTGCCGACGGGAATCTACGATGGTAACAAATTATTTTTACAAGCCGGTTGTAATTCGCTATTTATTCGCTACAATCAGTGGATGGCTATTACGCGGCGGCAAAAAGAAGTTATTGACTTCCTTAGCAGTTTTACGCAGAAGAACGGCTACTCGCCATCGTATGAAGAGATCGCCAGCGGCCTTGGCCTCTCGTCACTTGCGACCGTTCACAAGCACGTCACCAACCTGCAAAATAAAGGCTTGCTGCAGCGCGCGCACAACCGCAGTCGCTCGATCGACGTGCTTCCTCCGCGCTCCAGCCGGAAGGGTTTCGACCGCCTGCCTCTGCTGGGACGCATCGCCGCTGGCCAACCCATCGAGGCTGTCGAGGTCGCCGAGACGATCTCGCTGGGTGACATTATCGGCAATCGAGAGGTCTTCGCTCTCGAGGTTCGTGGCGACTCCATGCGCGACGAGCACATCGTCACTGGAGACTACGTTCTGGTTGAGCGAACATCGACCGCGCGCGAGGGCGAGATCATCGTCGCGTTGGTAGACGGCTTTGACGCAACGCTGAAGCGCTTCTACCGCGAGGGCGGAATGATTCGTCTACAGCCCTCGAATAAGGAGATGGCCCCGATCTACGCACCCGCAGCCAACGTCGCCATTCAGGGAAAAGTCCTTGGAATTCTGCGCAAGTACGCCTGAACTTTCAGGAACCGGCGCTGAACCCTCTGCGTACTATCTTTCGAGACGGTTCAGGGGATGTCTGCTTTTTAAACGCAGAAGCCTGATGGGAGCCGTATCCGAAAGGAGTTGCAATGAACCGCATTGCTGTACTGGTCGCCGCTCTCACGCTGTCCACAACCGCCGCCTTCGCGGCCGAGGGTATCTTCAACAAGACCCTGGACGTACAAGGCGCGCCCACGCTCAAAGTTGGGACCAACACCGGCAATGTGCATGTCTACGCCGGTTCCGACACGCAGATTCATATCATCTGTCGCGTCCACACCGAGCAGCCCGTTCTGATGCAGGGTTCGTTCAACATAAAGCACATTGCCGGAGCCGTCAACGGCGGCGGCCCTACGCTACGCGCCGAAACCGGCTCGGGCAGCATCGAGATCCGCTGAGCCGGTTCCATTTGCGACAATCCCATACGCGACGAGTTACCAACGAACGTTGGTAACTCGTCGCGAGCCGTTATTAATGGGCTTGTTAGGGACCAGCCGCGCCGATCTGACGGCTTTGGCTCACGCACTCGCGGTGGGCGGTTTAGAATAAGCCTTGGCACCTCACGTACGCGCCTCGCTCATACGGCAGGCTTATGACACGGAGGCAACCAGGCGTTCACGCCGGAAAGCGTTCTCCCACCCCATGCACCGTTGGTCGCAGCTCTTCATCCCTACTCTTCGTGAGGCGCCCGCAGACGCCGAGGTCGCAAGCCACAAACTCCTGCTCCGCGCGGGCTACATCCGCCAGTTGGGCGCGGGGCTGTACTCGCAGCTCTTTCTGGGCGCGCGCGCGATTAATAAGATCGTAGCCATCGTGCGCGAGGAGATGAACACCATCGGCCAGGAGATGCACCTGCCCGCGCTGAACCCGCGCGAGGTGTGGGA
>CAZPZL010000208.1:0-5338 GCA_964590925.1 uncultured Granulicella sp. | reverse complement strand
CCGCCTGCAAAAATCGCACGCCTCGCCCGATGACCCAAAGTATCACCGCTGGCTCCACAGAATTCCAAATGCAATCCCCCTGGGAGGATTGTCTTTGTCGCTGGTCAGGGTGCCTGTCGAGTGTATAAGCTGGTAGCGCACACGTTGCACAATTAATTTGGCAACAGAGGAGAAGGCATGGGGATTCGTTTGCATTTCTGGGGTGCGGCACAGACCGTCACCGGGTCGTCGCACCACATCGAATGCGCGGGACAGAACGTGTTGTTGGATTGCGGGCTCTTTCAAGGACGTCGTCAGGACGCGGCCAATATCAACTCCCATCTGGCGTTCACGCCGGAGCAACTTGCCGTGGGGGCGCTGAACGCAGTGGTCGTCTCACATGCGCACATCGACCACACCGGGGACCTGCCGCTGCTAGCCAAACAGGGCTATCGTGGGCCGATCTACGCTACGCCCGCCACCATCGACCTATGTGCGCCCATGCTGAAGGATAGTGCACACATTCAGGAGAGCGATGCCGAGTTCATCAGCAAGCAACGCAGCAGACGGCGTTCGATAGGCATCGATCCCGGTCCCGCGCCGTTGGCTCCGCTCTACACGCAGGAGGACGCCGCGCAGGTAGAGAGCCAGATGCGCGCGCTGGAGCTGCACAAGCCACAATTGCTGGCTGGCTCGACCGCCGACGCGGGATTCAGCGTGACGTTGGCGAACGCGGGCCACATGCTGGGCTCAGCCTGTGTCCTGGTGGACGCGGTGGAGAAGGAGCAGCACACGCGGCTGCTGTTTTCCGGCGACGTGGGCCGCAAGAATCTTCCCATCACGCGCGACCCGGACGCCGCGCCCGTGGCCGACTACCTCATTATGGAGAGTACCTACGGCGACCGCCTGCATCAGCCGGCGGGACCGATCAAGCAGAAGCTCGCGGCAATTGTGAAGCGCGTGACGGCGCGTGGCGGACACATCATCGTGCCAGCGTTTGCGGTCGAACGAACTCAGCAGTTGGTGATGTTGCTGCACGAGATGATCGACGATAAACAGATTCCCGAGCTTCCGATCTTTGTCGATAGCCCGCTGGCTGTCGCCGTTACCGACGTCTTTCGTAAACACACCGAGGAGTGGGACGAGGAGCCGAACGCGTTTGTGGCCAAGGGCGAGGATCCCTTCGGCTGGCGTCGCCTCACCTACACTCACACCGTGCAGGAGAGCAAGGCACTCAACGATCTGCGTGTGCCATATCTGGTGATGTCGGCCTCGGGAATGTGCGAGGCAGGACGCATCCTGCATCACCTGAAAAACGGTATCGAGGATCCACGTAACTTCATCCTCATCACCGGCTATCAGGCGGAGAACACACTGGGCCGCAAGCTGGTGGATCGCCTTCCCGAGGTCAACATCTTCGGTGAGCCAATGCGCGTCAGGGCCGAGGTCGATTCTATCGATTCGCTCAGCGGTCACGCAGACCAAAACGAGCTGCTTGATTGGATGGCTCCCGTTGCGCCGGGGCTGAAGAAGGTATTCCTCGTCCACGGCGAACCCGCATCTCAGCTCGCGCTAAAGGCCAAGATTGAGGAGCGCTACAAGCTGGATGTCGTTATCCCCAAGCGCGGCGACCGCTTCGAGGTGAGCTAAAGCCGTCCTTCGCGGCGGGCGGCGGCGTAGAGAGAGAGACCGATGATGGTCTTGCCGTCGTGGATCTTGCCGTCGGCGATGAGCTGCATCACCGCAGACAGCGGCATGCGGACGATCTCGATCTGCTCGTCCAGCTCAGGCGTTGCGGTGCCGGGGCGCAGATCTCGGGCGAGATAGATCTGCATCCACTCGCCCAGAAATCCGGGGCTGGCGAAGTAGCGCAGAAGCATCGTCCAGCAGCGTGCGCGATAACCGGTTTCTTCGATCAGCTCTCGCTTGGCTGCGGCCAGTGGCGCCTCGTTCGGCTCGCGCGTGCCCGCAGGCAACTCCAGCAGAAACTGTCCGGCGGCGTGGCGATACTGCCGCTCCAAGATAATGTCAGGGTCGGCGGGGTTGGTTGACTCATCGACCGCGAGCATCACTACCGAGCCGTTGTGTCGGATCACGTCGCGGGAGTGCTTATGTCCGTTTGGTTCGACGAGCGTATCACAAAAAACATTGAAGACCCTGCCCTGATAGGCGAGCTTCGAACTGACAAGCTTCGGCTTGGTGACTTTTATCGCAGCACTCTTTTTCGCAATAAAAGTTTTCGCAGAGGTCTTTCTAATAATGCCCCGGACGGCATTTGTGGACGTGGACTTCCTAGCGGATTTCTTTGCAGTAGCGGCCATGACACTACGTTATCACTCTGCATCGGTGCTGCAAACGCCGCATCCAATTGAGGGAAGATCTTGCGTCACAGGGAGAGATTCAATTTGATCGGCATCGCCCCCCTACGCCATAGCGACTGCGAGCAAGCTAACATAGAAGCAGGCCCAAAGTTTCCTCCCGGTCCGAGGAGTTTGATGAGTACCGAGCATTACCCCGTCACGACGTTGCCGCACACCACACGACTCTTCCGTGATTTTCTCGCGATGGGCGAAGGCGCAGCAACCTCGCCGGTGCGCGCATGGTATGGGGCCGATCCGTTGGGCAACGCGTGGATGAAGCCAGCTCCGATGAGCCCTCACCCTGTGGCGTTGGCCGACGCGCTGGAGGCGCAAAGCAGCGCATTTGGCGCGGGGGCAACGACGCACGCCAACATTGCGAAGTTGTGCGCAGGCGCACGAGCCGTTGTTACCGGCCAGCAGGTCGGGCTCTTTGGCGGTCCTCTACTCACGCTGCTCAAGGCTGCCTCTGCCGTTGCGCACGCCAGGCAGGCTACCGCTGCAACCGGCGTCGAACACGTTCCCATCTTCTGGCTGGCGACGGAAGACCACGATTTCGCGGAGGTCGATCAGGTCTCGCTGCTCTCGAAGAATGCAGTTGAGACGTTACGACTCAACGCGGAGTCGCATGCCGCGCCTGTTGGCAACATCGCCTTCGACGCCAGTATCAATGATCGACTCGATCAGGTGTGCGAGTTGCTGCATCATGCGCCAATCTGCGATCTCCTGCGCGAGTGCTATGCACCGCGCGAGGGCTACATGCCGACATTCGCCAGCGCCTTTGCTCGGTTGATGACGCGACTCTTCGCCGAAGAAGGTCTGATCGTGATGGACGCCGCAGGCCGCGACTTTCATACGCTTGGTGCGTCAACGCTGCGCTTCGCCATCGAGCACGCAGACGATCTGGAAGCCGCGCTACTTGCACGCACAGCGGAGCTTGATGCCGCGGGTTATCATGCTCAGGTGCTGGTTCAGCCGAGCGCGTCGCTGCTTTTTCTGGTCAGCGAAGTTGAGGGCGCGCCGCATCGCCAACCTTTGCGCCGCGCGGCGGATAACAGTTGGAAGGTCGGCTCTGGTGCCTCGGCAATGACATTTTCGACAGTGGATTTACTGTCGATTCTCGACGCCGCACCTGAGCGGCTCAGTCCCAACGCGCTTCTGCGCGCCGTCTTTCAGGATACGATTCTGCCGACGACAGCGTACATCGGTGGCCCTGCCGAGGTAGCCTACTTTGCACAGAGCGCTGTGGTCTACCAGCGCATCCTTGGCCGCATTACCCCGATTTTGCCGCGGCTAACCGCTACGTTGATCGAGCGAGCTATCGCCGCGATTGTGGATCGGCACGGGGTCACACTTCCGGATGCAGTGCACTCGACCGAGGAGCTTGCGCAGCGACTCGGTGCGCGTGCCATGCCCATCGAGGCCAAGCGGCGACTCGCTGATGCAGGCAACGCACTCGATCAGGCGCTGGTCGCGGCGCAGGAGTATCTCGGCGGATTGGATGAGAGCTTAGGACGGTCGGCTGAGGTCTCCGCCTCGAAGATGCGCTACCAGATGAATCGCCTGCGCCGACTGGCTGCGACATTCGAGCTGCAACGCGAGGCCAGCCTGCGCAAAGACGCCGAGGCCATCACGCTGCACCTCTTTCCCAACGCGCATCTACAGGAACGATTGCTGGCTGGCGTATGGTTTGTCGCCGCGTGGGAGGCAGCGCACGGCAGTGCGCCTGGCCTTATCGAGCGTTTGGTCGACGAGGCCGCACAGCAGTCTGCCAACCACCTCATCATCCGGCTCTGACAATCTGCAACCTATAATCAGGAACCGTTCTAAAATAGTTGTCGACGAGGTAAATCACTATGGGCCTGAGCGATGAAGCGTTTGATGTGAGCTGTCCCGACTGCGGTGCGATGTTGAAGGTCGATCCGGTGACGCGCGCCATCATCAGCCACACGCCTGCTCCGCGCAAGCGTATGTTCGAGGACTTCGGCGATGCAGCGCGTGCGCTGCGTGAGGCCGATGCTCGGCGCGACTCCATCTTTGCCCAGTCTGTCGACGCGCAGAAGAACAAGGACGATCTGATGGCCAAGAAGTTTGCCGAAGCTGTGAAGAAGGCCAAAGAGACTCCGCTGACCGACCGCCCTTTGCGCGACTTCGACCTCGACTGAAGGCGAGCGCGAAAGGATTAACATCGATAGGTATCGATCAATGACGGATATGATCTATTTGTTTGTGGTTGATTGTGCAGTATTGGATGCAGCGATGGAACTTCTATCGATTTGTTGCAGCCGCCCTTGTCTCTGAAGAGCGTCTCGCCAAAACCATCCAGTCAGGCACGTCCAGATTACTGCGTAGAGCGAATTGTGCAGGTGCCCGGAGTGATGGGTGAATAGAACGAACCAGTATATGCTGGCAACGACACCATAAATGATTGCAAGAAGCATCGATGCCCATCTTAGAGATCTCCAACCCGACCGCGAGGAGTTCGCCCATTTGCTTCGACGCGAGAGCACCTCTTCTTTCGTCAGCAGCCAGTGACCAGTCTTCCATCTTCTGTATAAAAAGGTGCATGGGATCGCGGCCGGAAAGCAGAGAATGATCACACCAAGAAAGGCTACGGCGATCTGTACCTTTTTTACGGGCCAGTGAAGACTGAAGGCGACCCAGAGGAAAGCAACGCCTATCGCGACAATAAACAGCGCCATAATCGAGATAACTATCGCACAAAGCAGCAGACGCACTTTCGGTATGCATGGGTAGAACTGCGATGCTGGCAGATTCTCCGACGGCTCGGTCATGATCTAGGTCCGTATAGAGCTGAATTTATTTTTTGCACAAATTATTAGCATTCAGAGCGGGGAGCGATGAAGGCATCTGTTCTGGATTCGTCCTGGATCGGTGCAGTGGGGAGAGTCGGTGTTAAGGTTTGGTTCGCACGGTAAACTGAATAAATGCCTCCAATCCTCAATGCGCAGGGTCTGTCCAAGCGATTCGGCGCTGTGCCG
>CAZPZL010000207.1:0-5405 GCA_964590925.1 uncultured Granulicella sp. | reverse complement strand
TATTGCCAGTGCGCTTATCTGTTGGTTGGTCTACTGCCACGCGCCAACCGACCTGGCAGGAACCCACCTACGCTCGCTCCCTCTGGTCAATGCGTTGTTGAATGCGCTGGCAACCGTGGCTCTGGTCACCGGCTTCGAGGAGATTCGCCAACGACGCATCCTGCATCATCGCGCGTCGATGTTTGGGGCCTTTTTCTTCTCGTCGATCTTTCTGGTCTCTTATCTGACCAACTTTACGCTGCACGGCGAGACGCGCTTCAACCGGCTCAACCATTGGTGGCCGCTTTACTGGAAGCTGTTGGCCTCGCACATTGTGTTGTCAACTGTGGCTCTGCCGCTGATTCTCATCACGTTCTTCCTATCGCTGACGGGACGCTTTCCGGCGCACAAGCGCCTGGCCCGCTGGACCTTCCCCATCTGGCTCTACGTCTCGGTGACGGGTGTAGTGGTCTATCTAATGCAGTCCGCCTGCCGCTGACGTTCTACCTCGCCTGCTATTCCTTGGTTTTGAGCTGGCTCTCATTCTTCTGGATGAAGGCTTCAATATCCGGTGCCATTGCGAGAATCTTGCGCCATTGCTCCTTGTAGAGCGTCACCGGAAACCGGCCCATGCCGTAGAGAGATAGTCCGCCCTTCTCGCTGACCTTCAGGCTCACGCCGCGCACACTCTTGTTCTTCAGTTGTTCATTCTCAGCCCGTAGGCGCTCAAGCTCTGCTTTCAGATCTTCCTCTGCCATGTTCTTCTCCCTTTGATATATTTCTGTTGATATTTTCCTGCTGCAAGAGAGTACAACTACGGGGGGATCATTGTGGAACGACCCACTGGCCCGAACTGGCGGAGTCAAAGAGAGCCTCGATGACTGCCATGTTTTTGAGGGCGTCTTCGATGGGAACCGGGACTTCGGTTTCCTCCAAAACGGCTCTGGAGAAGGCATCACCTTGCTGGGTGTACTGGTCGCAGACGGAGAAGCTCTCGGTCGTAATCCCGCTACCGGTCAGGTCGCCTCCGATGTCAAGGATGAGGCGCGTGGGACGGTCGGGCGGTGCGTTGAAGGGAATCTCCAACTCAATCCGTCCAAGCGTACCCAGGAACTGAACGCGTTGATAAGGAACCAGTTGCGTGCTGCAGGTGAAGACGGTCTGACCGGTGGGAAAGTCGAGGATTGCCGAAGTGAGCCGATCAATCTGCATCACAGGATCGCGCTCGATGCAGGCTACGACTCGCGTAGGCTCCGCCGCGAAGGCGTAGCGGGCTGAGTGGATTAGATAGCAGCCGATGTCCATCAAGGCGCCGCCGCCGCACTCAGTCTGGTTACGGATATTGGCCGGGTTGACGTTGAAGTAACTGAAGACGCCGACGATGGAGCGAAGCTCTCCGATGCGCCCCTCGCCGAGCAATTGGCGTAGACGAAGCCATTGGGGATGGCAGTTGACCATGAAGGCCTCGCCAATCTTGACTCCCGTGCGCTTGCGAACGGCTAGCAGGGACTCGGTCTCGGCGACGGTAAGACTAAGAGGTTTCTCACATAAGACGTGCTTGCCAGCTTCAGCGGCCCGGATGGTCCAGGGAACGTGAAGATGATTGGGCAGAGGAATGTAGATCGCGTCGATGTCGGGGGCGGCCAGAAGTTCCTCGTAGCTGCCGTAGGCGGTGGAAATGCCCAGTGTGGTCGCGGCTTCGCGAGCCTTGGCCAAATTACGCGATGCGATGGCGGCCAGCGTTGTAAATTGCCCTCGGCGCATAGCGGGCAGAACCTTCTTGAGGGCGATGTTGGCAGTGCCGAGTACTCCCCAGCGAACTTTGTTCTTCATTGGGACAATGATAGACATAAATACAGTTCAATAGCAGCAGTAGAGTCTATCTTGATGCAATTGAATCGGTGCGGCAGACCCAGAACCCGATTTTTTGAGCCTGCGCCCTTCTTAATGTTCACCAAAGCCATTGGTGCGCCTCACGAATTGCTGTGGATCATAATATTTGTCATTCCATAGAGTTGCGGAGAACTCTGCTTCGCGCACTACTCTTCTAGATACACCATTATGGGAACAGATCTAATTCCTGCGAAGCCCCGCATAGATCTCAGCAATAAGGTCTTTCTCCGGGTAATGTGACCTATTTTGAGACTGACTGAGAGATGGCTAATGCAATGTGGCTTCAAGGTGGCCCTTGTCGTGCATCACTTGGCAGCGAAGGCAGAGATCGCCGCCAGTTCGAATTGCGGCAAGACTCGGGTTTCGATGTTGCGATTCAGAAGATGGAATCAGATTTGGATCTGAATTTTGGGTGCCAAGTGGGGCTTTGGAATCTGTCAGCGGATTTTGTAATGGATTGGAAAGAGCGGGGTTGGAGGCGAGATGGCAATGAATCACACACTTGCGATGCAAGAGAGACCGGCCAGGGGTGGGGCTGGGTTTGACGATCTCGCCGAGGCGGGTCATGCTTCGTTTCTAGCCACGGCTGGTGATGAGGGCGGATCTGCGACTGCGAGCGAATCGACTCCAGAGCGGGATCAGATGTTGATGGAAAACCTTCCGACAGTTCGCTATCTGGCTCGGAGAATCCACGAGCGCTTGCCCCATCACGTCGAACTGGACGACCTGATCTCGGCTGGAGTGGTGGGTTTGATTGACGCATTGTCAAAGTTCGATAACACCAAACAGGTGCAGTTCAAAAGCTATGCCCAATTCAGAATTCGCGGCGCAATCCTGGACTCGCTGCGGACGCTCGATTGGAGTCCGAGAGAGTTGCGGCGCAAGGGCCGAGCCGTCGAGGAGGCAATCCGCTCGGTGACCCTCAAGCTAGGACGCGTGCCCTCCGAGTCGGAGATTGCAAAGGAGATGGATCTGGGGCTCAGTGAGTACCAGCAGTTGCTGGGAGAACTGAAAGGACTCGAGATAGGTAGTCTGCACATGGAGCGGATTGAGGACTCAGGCGACGAGGAGCTGGCCTACATTCCCGGTGCGCCAGACGAAGACCCGCTCTTCCGCTGCATGCAGGGCGAGATGAAGCAGAGGCTGATCGACGCCATCGAAGAGTTGCCGGAAAAAGAGCGTATGGTGCTAACACTCTATTATTATGAAGAACTTACGATGAAGGAAATCGGATTAACGCTGGGCGTGGTGGAGTCACGGGTCTCGCAAATACACTCATCGGCCGTGGTGCGGCTGCGAGCCGCTCTGGCCGGTCTGCGAGTTGACAACTCAGTACACAAGGGCGACGCCAAGAAGACCGCTGCACGGGGTGCATCTTTGAGACTGCGAGTCGCCTGATTGGTGCAGAATTCAAAAAATGGCGCAGATTTGCCCGATTGGTGCATGGGAGCCTGAAAAAAGATTGCTGGGGAGCAATAGGCGGGGATGAGGCAACAACATGCCTCTCCCCCGCTGCTTTTTGCGGTATATGTGTGGGTGCGCATTCGATCCTCGCAAGTTGTGCCTTGAACAGTGATAATGGTCTGCGGAGGATCGACAGACTTTGGCAATTAGCGGGTTGACGTGGGGCGACATCGCGGGCAGTTTGCGCTCGGTTGTGTCGTTTGAGGCGGTGCTTCTGGCTCCGGGGTACTGCTTTGCATGGGCATGCAACCTGCTGGGGTTTCGCGCGCGCGGGCTGGGGGAGCGACTGGCGTGGGGCGTGGCGCTATCGTTCGGCGCAATGACAATCTCGGCGATACTGCTGGGGAAGTTTGTGTCGCTCACGGCGGTCTGCTGGGTAGGGGTAATCTGCGCGGCGGGATTTGTTGGACTGATGGCGCGCGAGCTTTGGCTGCGAAAAGATTCGCGGCTAAGTTCCGGAGTTGGCCGTTGGCCGACTCTGATTGCCGTGGGGATTGCTTTGATCTGGCTTCTCTTCGTGGTAACTGAGCTGGTGGACGTGGGCGTGGGGAGCCACTTATATCTCAGCGTGACGGTCTTCGATCATGCGCTACGGGCGGCATTTACTGACGCGGTGCTACGCACTGGAGTGCCTCCGGCGAACCCGATCTACTGGCCGGGACACGCCGCGCCAATGCGCTACTACTACTTCTGGTATGTGCTGGTGGCGGTTGCCGCACGTCTGGCGGGAGCAACGGCGCGGCAGGCGATGATCGCCAGTTCGGCGTGGTCCGGATTTGGTCTGTCGTCGGTGGTCGCCCTCTATTGCAAAAACTTTCTGGGTGTTCGGATGGGATCCAACCCATCGCGTAAGACGAAGACGCGATGGATAGTGCACCTAGAGGGACTGAGGAGAAACCCGCCGAGGGTGGGAATTGCGCTGGGCATGCTGTTGGTGACTGGGTTGGACATTCTGCCAGTGATAGCGAAAGCGCTGGCGCGGATGCCAACCGATGGCGATATGGAGTGGTGGTCAGGCAACAGTGTCTGTTCATGGGTGGACTCGATGCTGTGGGTCCCGCACCATGTGGCGGGGTTGGTGTGCTGCCTGACAGGCTTTCTCCTGGTGTGGATGTCGAAAGGCCAGACGGGGGTGCGAGGCTGGGGGGGTGGTGTGTTGGCGGGGCTGGTGTTTGCCAGCGCGTTTGGGCTATCGACATGGATTGCAATCGCGTTTGCACTGGTGATGATCGTGTGGATGGCGTGGGCGATGGTCTGGGAGCGGGACTCACGCGGGCGCGTTGCGGTGCTGCTGCTGGCGGCTGCAGTGACGTCGGTGGTACTGATGCCGTATCTGGCGGAGTTGCATGGGGACGCTTCAGAGATGGCGACTTTGAACGCAGCCAGTGGAGCGTATGAGATCAACCCGCAGGCTGCAGGTGGATTGGGCGCTGCGCATCTAATGGGTTTTACAATTCGTCCCATTATTGCGGTGGACAGCTTGAACGGGTGGGAGTGGATCGCGCACATGGCGCGGGTACATCCGGCCGCGGAGAGCGTGGTGGCGGGGATTTTGCTGCTTGTGCCGGGGTACTTTGTCGAACTTGGATTTTACGGAGTTGTGTTGGGCGTGGCGTTGTGGGCCATGCGGCGAGGGCGACTGGACGAGGCGGGACGGACGGTGGCGGTGCTGTCCGTAGCGGGGTTGGCGGTACCGACGTTTTTGCGCTCGACCGTGATTGCCAATAACGATTTTGGTTTGCGGTCGAGTTTGATCATGCAGTTTTTCCTGCTGCTGCTGGCGGTGCTATGGTGGGAGGGAGGGCTGGACGTAACCAAACAGGACGAAACGATACAGTCCGGGACGGTTCTGTTTGGGCGTAATCGCTGGCTGCATCGCACGATGATTGTTATGGCAGGACTGGGGCTAGCGGGGACGATATACCAGTCTGTAGTGCTGCGGGTCTATCTGCCGGTCGAGGAGAGGCTGGGAGATCCGCAGGCGAAGGGGCTGTCTGGGTGGGCGATGGCCTTGAGGCAGGGCTTTGACGCGATGGATGCACGCGTGGCAAAGAATGCGGTGGTACAGT
>CAZPZL010000206.1:0-5421 GCA_964590925.1 uncultured Granulicella sp. | reverse complement strand
ACCGCTGGCCAGGCTCACGCTCTGTGGTCATGCGCAGGCCGGTGACGGGCAGGTTGGCCGTGGTCCGCGACTCCTCGACCTCAAAGCCTCTTTGCTCTCTGGCGGACGTAATCAGATCGGCGCGCGCTGCGGCCTCTCTTTGCGCCGCCTGCCGCTTATAAACCTCCTCGCGAGCCTTGCGCTCGACAATCTGGCGCGTAAGGTTCTTGGCGGCCTGTAGGCGCTGCTGGCGCTGTTCCTCAGTTGTGGGTTCCGCTGCGGCTATTGCCGCGCCTGCGGTCCTCTGATCGACGACGACCGGCACTCCTTTGCGCTTCGCGTTCAACCGCGCCACTTCCTGATTGATCCGCGCCTTGAATTTGGGATTGGCGTCTTCCACGGCTTCGTACAGGACGCTGGCCTTTTCCTGCGGCTTCAGGGAGTTGAAGTCTTTCTTGTAGACCTCCTGCGCCTTGTCGTTGAGAATGGCCGTGGTATCGCGATTCTTGAATGCGTCTATGCCGGAACGAACTCCCTGCTCTCCATAGTGCATTGCGGCGATGACGGCGATGTTTCCAAGCATCTGCCCCCAGGCTTCGCCCGATGCGCCCTCGTCGCCGGCCGCTGTCTTCTGACCGATGTCGGCAAGGCCCTGAACGCCACTCGCTGCAATGTCCACCTGAAACCGCAGTCCCATCGGGACTGAAATGCTCTCGGGTGCGGTGTAGATCGCCGCCAAACTGTAGATGTTGGCGATGCTCGTCATTCCCTCGACGCTCTGCGTGAATCCGGTCACGCCGCGGGAGAAACCGCTCTTGCTGGTTGGGTCGAAAATCTTCTGGAAAGTCTTCGTACCGGTGACGTTGAGGAGTGGGGCCTCGAAGGTTTGCGCTGTCTGCCGCTGAAAGGCGAGAGTCTGCAGCGCGCCCGGATCGCCCTGCGCTGCCTGCTGCTCTGCCAGAGTCTGCGGGTCAAGGTTGGTTCCACGCAGAATCGCGCCCATACCAGGAACTGCTGTTGGGCCGCTGGAGCCAAGAAATACGTCGGCAAGTCCTTTACCGGAGAGTTTTGTCAGCGCCCACCACGTTGGCTCGTACACATCCTTCGGCGGAGCTTCTGGCTGTGCCTGTGCAGCCTGCGCCTGCAAATCCCACCGTTCTTTGTTGTTGTACGCCTCGTGCTTTACCTCATCCGGCGCGTATTCGAGGTCGTGCAAATAACGGCGCTCGTCGGCCACATTCGCGAATGTGGTGCCACCAATCGTCATCATCGGCGCAATCGCGGCGACGTGTGGAACCTTGGAGAATGGGACTTGCTTCACCTGGCCATTGATCTTGATGGCGTATGTGCCCTCACCTTTGCCGGTCTTGGGATCGGGGGGATTGTCCTCGATGGTCGCGAGTTTGTCGACAGGCGCTGGCTCCGCGTGCTGCCGCACGGGAACAGTGAACTGCTTGCCGTGAACTGGAATTTTGAACGTCTTGGCTTGCGACGCAGGATTTCTGACGGGGATGGTGAATCGCCGCTCAGTTGAAACGTCGGGAGTCGCTGTAGCGGTGTCGTCGGCCATCTCACCTACTTATCTACTGGATCATAACCCTCAGACTTGAGTTGCGTCTTCATCGCATCCCAATCCGCGTCCGTCGCGCCCTTATTTTCCTTCATGAAGTCCGATTTCCAAACTTCACCCTTGGACGGTTTCTTACCGCCCTGCGCCCCCGGAGACGAGGCCGGAGGCGCTGACGGTGCGGCATTGGCCTGCGGCGATACAGGCGAAGTGCCGCTTCCCGCTGGCGCCGCCGGACCAAACAAGGGAGCCATGCGACTGACAACCGCGCGCCTCGCTTCCGGGGACAGCGCCGTTTCCTTGGGCCCCGAGAGAACGGCCCGAATTTGCGTCTGGAGATCCCGCTCCATTGCCTTCAGTTGATCGGCGGTTACGTCACCTGAATACTTGCCGCTCTTGTCCGGCTGCCCAAGATCGGAACGCGAGTGGTACTGGTAGCCGTTGTCGCCCTGGCCCACGAGATTCGCCAAAGCGTCATCAAACGATGTCATGCTTTTGTACTGCGGCAGGCTCCGCAATCTGTCGATCGCCGCACTTAGAACGTCATTGTCGAATTGCTTGGGTTCAGCGATGGCGTCGTGTGCGATCTGGCCGGTCTGCTCCTGAGACGCGCCTTCCACCTTATGCCGTACCAGCGCATCGCGCTCGTCCTGCGCCATATTGGGATAGTGCTCTTTGTAATAAGAGTCCCACTTGGCATAGGCCTTATCTCCGGCTCCAGCGCCTCCACCTGACCCGCGCGGCTCATACGCCTTCTGCGGCCCGCGCAGCACTTCATAGCTCCCGTCTTCGTGCTCCGAAATAATCTCGCCGCGGCTGGTCACGTGGAGCTTGGACTTCGGATCGATGTTGATTTTGTTGGCGCGGAAAATGTCTCTGTCCGCATCCGTCAACTTGTAGTTGGGGTCAGACGCTATTTTCCCCACGAGATTGTCGAGTGCGACTTTCGTTTCATCGCCCGGCTTCGGCACAGGAATCTTCGGCGGATTCACGGTGTCGTACGCCTGCCGGTATTGCGCGTACTGCTCCTTTTGCGCGTCGGTCCACTGGCTCTGCGGCGTGTCGATGAAGCCGGCAACGGATGGTCCGAGCTTGTCGACGACTCCCTGGGCCTGAGTCACGGCCTGCGCATGCTGCACTTGGCCGGATTGGGCTTGGCGCGCAGCTATTGCGTCTGGAGTCTGGAATTGCTTCACCTGCCAAAGAACGGGCGGCCCGAGAGTTTGCCGCAACTTGAGCGCGGCTGCCGCCTTTACTTTCGGATCAGGACTCTGCAAATCCTGCATCAGTTGCTGCTGTTGCTGCTGTGGAGTTTGCGGCTGATCCTGAGACCCCTGATCTGTTTTCTTTTTCTTTTTCGTCTTGTTCCCATCGGGACCGTTGACCACCTTGTTTTGCCATTCGGTCAGCGCGGTCCACGAGCCGTTCACGGCTTGAACCGCCTTCTTGTACTCGTCGCTGTTGGGATCGGTTCCAGCCTGCGCCAGCCAATAAAGCCGCTGCGCGTCCTGCTCGTAAGAGGCATGGAGATTGTCGGTCCTCGCCTTGAATTGCATGGCGACTTTCTGCGCAGCCTCCTGCTTGCCGCGCATATAGCCGCGGAATACGTTGTCGAGAACGCCGGCAATGGCTCCGGCTTTGGAAATTGGAGCGCCAGTGAACTGGTAGCCGGGCGTCTGCTCGGCGACGGTTGGAGGCGGAGGCGGCGCGGGCTCCGGCGGGACGTATGCCTGGTACGGCGTCGAAGATGTTGGATCGTAGCCTTGAGCCTGTGCCATCTCGTCTCCTAAGCAACGGCCAGCGCCGCGAGTGCATCGGCGCTCTTTCCAGAGGCACCCAAAGTTGCGCCAGCTTCCACAGCGCTTCCGCCAAAACTGGACAAGGCTCCGAGCGATGAGCCTTTTTGCTGCGCCTGAAGTTGCTGTGCTTCGAGTTGCTGATTCCCGATCTGTCCGAACGCTTGGTTGGCAGCCGAAAGGCTGGAAATGCCCGTTCCGGCCGCAGAAATAGACTCGCCGACACCTTGACCGGCAATCTGCGCCAATGCGTTGTAAGAATTCAGAAATCCACCCGTTGCTGTTTGACCTACCTGTGCGCCCTGATTGACGTCGGCCTGTTCCAGTGCCAGATTTTTCTCGCCGCCAGCCGGTGAATTCTGCATGATGTTTTGCTTGGCCCCGGCTGTGGCCTGACTGATCTGCTGTGTCGCCGGAGAAATCGCGCGCGCAATGGCGTAGGGGTCGCCACTTGAAAGCGTGCCATAAAAATTCTCTGCCGAAGCAAGTCCAGGTTCTGTCTGATTGAAGAGAGTTTGGCTGTTGGCCTGCTGCTGCTGCGCGATTTGGGTCAACGCGGTTTCGTTCGCCAATTCCCCCTGCGACACATTGCTGGAAACCCCCGTCTGCTGCTTACCCATAGCGGCACTCCATCCCTACGGCGCAAGGGTACCAGAAAAGGCTTTATGTGGCTTGGGTTTGCGGGATGTTTTTAGAGCCAGTTCAATGGCGGCGCTTGCGGCACATATACCTCAACCGGCTCGGCTTGCGGCTCCGGCTCAACCTCGAAGATGGTCAACTGATCGTCGGGTTTCGCCTCAAGGTGCTTTGTAGTGTCCATTTGGGGATGCCTGACCTCAAACGGCTCCTGATTCGCCTTCCGGTACTCTTCGATCAGAAACTGCTTCACATGCTCCTCAAAGTCCTCGCGCAGCAAAGCCGAGATCACCAGAGGAACGAGTTTGGTTCCCTGCAACTGGAAACATGGGATCTCGCCGCAGTCCTTGAATCCAAACTTCGCCATGAACTTTGCGGTCAAAACATTCTCTTTGTGGCGGTTGCCGATGATCGCTTTAAGCTCAAATTCCTTGAAGAAGTAGGCAAGGCCCAGGATCGTCACGATGCGCTGATCTTCGGTTGACCAGGCATCTTTGAAAAATCCGTACCCGGCTACAAGCGACTTCTCTGTGCTCTGCCTGCCGAGCGAAACTGTCGGGAACGAGAAGCCGAGTTCGTGAAACTTGCCATCCACCCACTTGCCGAGAATGAGCAGGACCGGGCGCTGTGCAAGGTACGTGACGATTGAAGGAAAGTCGGAGGCTGGGTTCCCGCCAAAAAGTTGATCGAGAATTCCGTTGCCCGATCTACGCCTGGACTCGCGGCAGCGGTTGTAGAGAGTGCCGAGATAATCGTCGCTGAATAATTCTTTGTTGGTTTTGTCGTATCGGATGCACTGGAGGTCGCCCCAACGATACGCGTCTTCCTTTAAGGCTCCGAGTACGTCAACGGTGTCAGTCATAGCTTTCGGCCATTTCTCGATACGTCCACATATCGTGCATAAAAATCAAGAAGTCAAGATAGGGATCATCGACAGCCCAGCGCTCATACACCACCATCGCCTTCGGCCCTTCCTTAACCAGCGCAGTTGGCCGCTTCATCAGTGTCGTCCAGACCGCTTCAATGTTCGACCAGTTTACGATCACAACTGGCGATTTGATGTCCTCGACGCAGTGATTGCCAATCCAGCGCTGCATCCGCAGTTCACCACTCGGATCGCGGTAGAAGTAGTCGCGGACGAGAACCGTCTCGCTCACTTCACCACCCCCGCAACCCAAGCCACCCATGCCGCGCCCGCAACAAACAGCATCACCGAGGAAATGCCGAGGCTCAGAATCAGCGCGTACTTGTCGATCGTGTAATTGCAAACGGCAAGACGACTCTGGCCGGGATACCTATGTGCGAGATACCGCTCGTAGTAGAACACCAGCAGCCCATTGAACATCAGCGCGTAGATCGCCGCCGCAAACAGAAACAGCGACGGCCACAGATTCTGGTTGTACTCCCAATTCCAGCGAGCGCCGTACAGGGCAAGCCCAGCCA
>CAZPZL010000205.1:0-5422 GCA_964590925.1 uncultured Granulicella sp. | reverse complement strand
TTTGGAATTGAACTTCAGCGCGACGACGACACAGGTAATCTCCGTCCAACGAGCGTGCCTTCATCGTGTGCCGATGAACGTACTGCAGCAATCCATGCACCACTAAAGATGGACTGAATTTCGCCGTTGTCTGCTGCAATGACCGCTCATTTCAGCAACACCTTGCATATGCATGGGAAGGAAACTACTCAAATAGGCGGACGTCAAAGCGTATGTTCGTGGTGTTTATCCTGGGTGCGTTTCGGTTGAGTCTGGAGTATTGCAGCTCATTCATTGTCTGAGCGAGCTGAGCCTGTTGCCGAGATTGGCTGGAGTCCTCTGGCGGAGACAATATGGCAGCTATTCGCAACGATTGTGTCGATCGATTGGTGCGAGGTGGGCTGAGGCAGATAGAATAGGCACAGAGAATGCCGTGTGCGCCGGTCGCCTCCCATGGGAAGTGGACTACTGCGCGGCAGGATGATTCAGGCCGGGATGGTTCAGGGCAAGGGAAGCGAGAGAAACCTTTTGAGATCTGTGAGCTTGAAGACTGTGGATGCGATGCGAACCGGATCGCGGAGTGCCGTGCGTGCTGTGGCGAGGGCGTCGTTGCTGTTGACGGCTGTATCGTTATTGCTGACGATTGTGGGAATGGAGCAGATCGCCCGCGGGCAGTCTGGGGCGGGCCAGATTCCTATTCCTCGCTATCGAGGGCAGATAGAGGCTCCTGTGCCGCAGGCGCCGACCCTGCCCACGCCCACAGCCATTACTCCCAATGGCGTTGTGGTGGAGGATGCCATTGTTCGCGTCAACGACCAGATCATTGATCGCAGCGACTATGAACGCGCTCAACAGCAGTTGGTGGACGAGGCGAAGCGTGCTGGCGCTTCTCCTGATGAATTGGCCGCGCAACAGAAGGATCTGCTGCGCGACATGATTGACCAGCAGCTGCTACTCTCGCGTGGCAAGGAGCTTGAAATCAATGTTGATGCCGAAGTCATTCGGCAGATGGACGATATTCGCAAGAAAAACAACTTCGACACTATGGAGGATCTGGAGAAGGCCATTCGCCAGTCCGGCATCACAGTTGAGGACTTCAAGGCGAACATCAAGAACCGATTCATCACTCAGCAGGTGGAGCGCGATGAGGTTGGGCGCACACTGCGTCTGACGGCCAAGGAAGAGCAGGCCTACTATGAAAAGCACAAACAGGAGTACGCGCGGCCGGAGTCAGTGCGCCTGAGCGAGATTCTGATTGCCACGCCGGATGGCGCGACCGACGAGCAGGTTGCACAGGCTAAGGCAAAGGCCGACGACGTGGAGGCGAGACTGAAGGCGGGTGCCGTCTTCGAGGACCTGGCGAGGCAGATGTCGAGTGGACAGACGGCCAGCAAGGGCGGCGATCTCGGAGAGTTCAAGCGTGGCGCGCTGGGATCGAAGGCGCTGGAGGATCCGTCCTTCGCGCTGAAGGCTGGCGAGTGGACTGAGCCCATCCGCACCCGACAGGGCTTTGTGGTGCTAAAGGCGACCGAGCACGCTCAGGCCGGAATTGCTCCGCTCAGCGCTGTTGATGAACAGGTGCAGGAAGCGATCTATAGCGAGGCGATTCAACCCGCGCTGCGTACCTACCTGACCGGATTGCGGGAGAAGGCGTTTATAGAGATCGAGGCTGGATTCGTGGACACCGGTGCCAGTGCCAAGCAGACCGTACCGGTCTTTGCCGCAGCGACTCCGCTGCCCACGGCAAAGAAGACAAGCAAGAAGGCGCGGCTCGACCATGGACACTCGGCAACTGCTTCGGCGGGAGCCACGACAGCGACTGCGGCGGGGGCTGCTAAGGCGGCCAGCGCCAGACCGACTGCGGCAGGCTCCAAGGCAGCCGATTTGTCCGCGAAGAGCGGGGCGAAGACAGTCTCTGCGAGTACAGAGCCTACGGGCAAGCGACATAAAAAAACTCATCGCGAGAAGATTCGCTTCGGACAGGCTCCGCGCACCGCGCTTCCTGCGGCTCCCGAGGAGAGCAAGGCGACCGGAGCAGACCAAGGTTCGGGTACGACGGTCAGCGATCTGGGTGCTCCGGGAGCGGCGATTGCGACCATCAGCCAGACGGTGGCTGGCGCTACGCAAGAGACGAATTCGCTCGACGACAATTCGGGCGAACGGAGGAAGACGCGTTACAGCGATCGCGCGCCGGTTGAAGACAAGGCTCGCCGTGATGCCGCGAAGGCTGCTAAGGCGAAGGCAAAGGCTGTGGCTGCACCCACGCCAGTCTCCGACGATCAGAAAACCGTACAGCAACTGCAGTCGTCAGCGCTGGGTCTAAACGGCGACACTGCGACGAAAAAGAAGAAGAAGCGAGCCAAGGGTGAGGCCAAGGCGCGGCTTCAGGATAAAGCGCCTACTCCACCTGCGCCTAAGCCCGATGCAACGCCGATCCCGCCCAAGAGTGTGCGCGTCAACGGCGAACCAGCGGTAGCTCCCGCGCCCGACCCATCTACACTGTCCCCGGTCGTGGCTCCTGCATCGGTCGCGCCGAGCAGCGCGACTCCAACAAAGTAATTTCAGTAAGAGTAAATGGTAACGATGCAACAGCGCGACGAAGAGGGTTCCTCTCGTCGCGCTGTTGCATCCCGCAAGCAGTCAGAAGCTATCTGAATCAAACAGTGACAAATGGCTAAATCGGGGTTTCGGCTGAGGGAGTATAGCGCGGGAGACTGGCGGTCGATGTGGGCTCTCGACGTGACGTGCTTCGAGCCGGTCTTCCGGTTCAGTCGTCGGGCCATGCGTGAGTTTGCCGAGGCTGCGGGTGCGATGGCCATTCTGGCGGAATCAGATGACAAGGGCGAGCTGGCGGGCTTCTGCATCGTGCAGCAGGAGGAGCGCGCGGGCTATGTGGTGACGCTGGACGTAGCCGTGGGCTGGCGAAGACAGGGGCTGGCACGGCGGCTGATGGACGAGGTCGAACAGCGCGTGCACGAGGCTGGTGGTCTGGCAATGACACTGCACGTCTACACGGGAAATTCCGGGGCGATCCGGTTCTATGAGGCGATGGGCTACGTGCGGGCTGGCGCGGCGGAGCGGTTCTATGGGCCAGGCCTTGATGCGTGGGTGTATGAGAAACGCCTCAGCGCGTAGACGCTACTCGTAGTAGCGGGCGAAGCTGGTGTCGGTCTCAAAGAGGGTGCAGTCTTTGACGCGGACGCGACCTTGGGTGAGGGATTCGAGTTCGCGGGCGGTCTGCTGATAGAAGTAGCGGGCGAGGTTTTCGGCCGAGGGGTTCAGCTCGGTGAAGGGGTCGAGGTCGTTGAGCATCTGGTGGTCAATGCGATCTACGACCGGACTCAGGAGGGTCTTGAGGAGCTTGAAGTCGACCAGAAGCCCGGCTGCGTCCAACTCCTCGCCAGCTAGAGTAACCAGGACGCGATAATTATGGCCATGCGGATTCTCGCACTTGCCGCGGTAGTTGCGCAGGTAGTGGCCGGAGGAGAATCCGGCTTCCACGGTGATCTCGAACATTCGGTTATATTCCTTTAGCTGCGCCGCGGGGCGAATCTTGCGGGGCAGCGGATATGTCTATTGTATCTGAGGTGGCCGCAAGGGCGACAATGACACGGGGTATGTGAAAAGCAATTCGGTTTGGCGGAGTGGATAAAATTGCAGTCAAGCTATATTCTCCGAACAATAGGGTTGCGGCGTTGCAGGGTTAAACGAAACGCCGTTTTGAGGAGCCGATTCAATGAAGAGAGCCTTTTTCACTTTTTTGCAGTTCGTGCTGTTTTTGC
The DNA here is from genome assembly GCA_964590925.1 of uncultured Granulicella sp. Classification (GTDB taxonomy): domain Bacteria; phylum Acidobacteriota; class Terriglobia; order Terriglobales; family Acidobacteriaceae; genus Edaphobacter. Next base: position 1,661 of record CAZPZL010000205.1, on the reverse strand, counting down.
TGACGTTTGCCGTGGGCAGTTTTTTGCCTGCTTTTCATCTGTTGCCGACGATTGCCACAAAGTTTGCCGGGGGGACGCGGATGTTTCTGTGGGACGGAGTGCTGCTGATGATCCTGCTGCTGGCGGTGATTCTGATTGTTGAGGCCGTACGCAAGCGGCTAAGTTCGGCAGCTGTGTGGACGGCGCTGGCCTTTGTGTTGGCGACGCTGCTTGGGCTGGCGATGAAGTTCGGATTCATGGACGCATAAATGGCCACGGCTGCGGTTGTGCAATGCCGTCTTCCATCTGCCGATACAAAGCGGAGGATGTATTGGTCATTTATCCAGCGAACGTTTGCTAGACTATACGCAGTCGTGCAATGTTGTATTGTCTGACCAACCCCTCAGGCAAATTACCGTAAACAGCAACTCCGTCGATAGATAGGTAGTAGTCCGGTATGGACCGAGCAGCCTGCGGGCATTTCGGTTGCAAATCCGCATCCTTAGAACCTGCACTTCTAAACAGAACCCAGAGGACGATCCCTATGAGCTTGCCGAATTCCCCCACACCCGACGCCACAGCCGCCGCCGATGTCACGGTCGATTCCGCAACAGCCCTGGATGCGCCCTGTCCTGACCTGACGACTCGTCGAATCGCATATTTTTCAATGGAGATAGCACTGGACCCTAAGATTCCGACGTATTCTGGCGGGTTGGGAATGCTGGCCGGAGACACGCTGCGCTCGGGCGCGGACACGGCTGCGCCAATGGTGGCCATATCTCTGGTGCATCGCAAAGGATACTTCGAGCAACATCTGGACGCGATTGGGCAGCAGACCGAGACGGACGTGGTTTGGACGCCAGAGACGCGGCTACCCAGCGCGGGGCAGACCGTATCGATCATCATGCAGAATCGCAAGATATTGATCAACGCGTGGCGATTTGATGTGGTCGGCGTGGCCGGACATGTGCTTCCGGTCTTTCTGCTGGATACCGACGTTGAGGGCAACGACCTTTATGATCGCCATCTGACAGACCATCTGTACGGTGGCGACACCTACTACCGACTGTGTCAGGAGACGGTGCTTGGGCTGGGTGGCATCGCTCTGCTGAAGGCTCTCGGCGTGACTCCCGAGGTTTATCACATGAACGAGGGGCATGCCGCACTGCTGGGTATCGGGTTACTGGAGGAGCGACTGGCCGGGGCGCCGCTCAGCTCGGCCACAGACGAGGATCGAGCTGCTATTGCGCAACTCTGCATCTTCACCACGCACACTCCGGTCCCCGCCGGACATGACCAGTTCGGCACCGACCAGATGTACACGGTGCTGGGCGGCGAGCGGGGCAATACGATCGAGCGCTTCGGTTGTCTGCACAACGGAATGTTGAACATGACATATCTGGCGTTGCGATTTTCGCGCTATGTGAACGGCGTGGCAATGATGCACGGTAAGGTCTCGCAGGAGATGTTTCCCGACTACCACGTCCACTCGATCACTAATGGAGTCCACGCGGCGACGTGGATATCGAAGCCGCTACAGGAGGTTCTGGACAAGGAGATTCCCGAGTGGCGGCACGACAATCAGTACTTGCGCTCGATCTACGGCGTCTCGCTGACCAAGATCGCCAACTGCCACGTCAAGAACAAGCAGCGCCTGCTCGACGAGGTCTTCCGCCGCACCG
>CAZPZL010000204.1:0-5428 GCA_964590925.1 uncultured Granulicella sp. | reverse complement strand
TCATTCCCGGCCCCGGCGACCACACGCCCGCCTCCGGCCTCGAATTCTGGGGTGGTAGCTTCATCGCCGACCCCTTCGGACGCATCCTCGCCGAAGCTAGCCACGATAAGGAAGAGATTCTCACCGCCACACTCGACCCCGCGCTTGTCGAAGTCACGCGTCAACACTGGCCCTTCTTCCGCGACCGCCGCATCGACGCCTACGCCCCCATCACGCGCCGCCTCGTGGACCAGGGTATTTTGTAGACCGTCGTGGAGATCTCAAAAGCAGATTCCCCCGCTTCGCTGCGCAATGACAGTCAAATTTGGTCAATAGCAATACCAAATTGCTTTAATGATTTAAGGGACTAAGCATAATTTATAAGTTGTTTGCTATAAACAGTTACAAGCCTGTCCCGGACAGGCTCCTAGACGATCCAGCCGCCGCCGACGACCTCGTCGTTCTGGTAGAAGACGGCTGCTTGACCAGGGGTGATGGCTCGTTGGGGCTGGTCGAATAGGGCGCGGACGTGGTCCTCTCCATCGAGCCACAATGTAGCCCAGGCGGGTTCATGACGATGGCGAATCTTGATCTGAACGCGAAGCTCGCTGTTGGGCGCGAGACCGTCGAGGGCAATCCAGTTAAGTCGGTTGGCGTACAGCTCACGCGACAGCAACTCCAAGTCCGCACCGACCACGACGCGGTTGGAGTCAGGATGTATGGCGAGGACATAGCGCGGAGCTGTGCTGCCAGTGGTCGATGGCGTTGCGACGTTGAGTCCCTTGCGCTGGCCGACGGTGAAGTTGTGAATCCCGGTATGGTGGCCGAGAACTTCGCCGGTTGATGCGACCAGCTCGCCGGAGGAATCTGGCAGCGGCTGGTTTTGCTCGTCGAGATAAGCCGATAGAAACGCGGAGTAGTCGCCGTTAGGGATGAAGCAGATCTCCTGTGAGTCGGGCTTGGCGGCCAGTGTGAGGCCGGATGCGGCGGCAAACTGGCGGACCGCGGGCTTCCGAATCTCGCCCAGCGGAAAGAGCGTGCGGCTGAGCTGATCCTGCGTCAGGCCGAAGAGGAAGTAAGTCTGATCTTTCGACTTATCCTCGGGACGGGAGAGGATCCAGCGGTTACGCGCGGCATCGTACCGGTTGCGGGCGTAGTGGCCTGTGGCGATGCGCTCGGCGCCGATCTGGCGGGCCGTGATGAGAAGTGCGTCGAATTTAAGGTGGTTGTTGCAGAGGGTGCAGGGGATAGGCGTGCGTCCGGCGAGGTACTCGTCGACGAATGGGCGAATGACTTCGGCCTCGAAGCGAGACTCCTGATTGACGAGGTAGTATGGGATGCCGAGCTGCTCAGCAACGCGGCGAGCGTCGTAGACATCGTCGATGGAGCAGCAGCGACCGGCGACGGCCTGGGGCATTCCATCGAGCCCTGTCCCGGCGTGGCCGGTCAAACGGCGCTGGTTCCACAACTGCAGGGTGAGGCCGACCAGCGTGTGTCCCTCGGCGCGCAGTAGGGCGGCGACGGCGGAGGAGTCGACTCCTCCGGACATGGCAACGGCGATGGTCTCGTGATTTGTGATTACACTCACAGATCTATTATCGCAAGATTCGGGATCTCAGAATCTAAATTAAGAAATCTGTCCTGCCGGACGGGCTCGCTCCGCGCGAAGCTACTGCTCATGCGCCTTTTTACCGTTTCGTTTGGTCCTCCCGTTGGTCGGGAAAGAGAGTTCATACCGACCAATGGGAGGATCAAAGAAGTTCATCTTATCCATACTCCCCAATACACGCCACGAAGTGGCCGCTCCGCGCGTAGCGGGCTCGACCGGCAGAACACGGGATATTAAGTATTTAAATTCTTTCGTCGGTGCGTGGCTTTGGGAATCTAAGAAACAATGAACGGCTTTCGCATGGATTTGATCTCGATGTCGATAATGGTGAGCACGACGCTGCTTGCGTTCTTTGCCGCAACCAACGCCTGGGCCGGACCACCGTTCCAGACTGACGATCCCGACCCGGTTGAGTATCGCCACTTTGAGATGTATGCCTTCGAGCTATCCGATGGAACAGGCAAGAATGCAGGCGGCGACGTTCTGGAAGCGCCTGCCTATGAGGTGAACTACGGCATCGTTCCCACCGTGCAGTTGCACATTGTGCTGCCGCTGACTGCGTCCTTCGCGCCCAATGGCGGCACGGTCAACTTCGGCATCGGCGATACGGAGGTTGGGGCGAAGCTATGCATCGTAAAGGAGAGGAGGGCGATTCCAGAGGTTGGAATCTTTCCCTTATTCGAGCTGCCGAGCGGCAGCGCCGACAGGGGGCTGGGCGTGGGGAGGACGTGGTACCGAATGCCGCTGTGGATTCAACAGAGCTGGGGCGCGGAGGATCGGCCGTGGACGAGCTACGGCGGAGGCGGTGAAGCCATCGTTCCGCAGGTGGGATACCAGAACTATCCGTTTGCAGGATGGCTGGTGCAGAAGCAGCTCTCGAAGAAAATTACGCTGGGTGGAGAACTCTTCGGCCACGGCGCAGAGGGCGCGGCGGCGACAAGCACAAGCGCGTCCACGCTGCTCGATCTCGGCGGCGTCTACGAGTTCAGGTCGGGGTTCGATCTGCTCTTCGCCGCAGGACGCAGTATCTACGGGCAACCGGAGACGTACAGTTACCTATCGCTGTATTGGACATGGGGTGCTGGCGGCAAAGAAAAGGCAGGTGGAGGCGATGGATCGCCTGCGCCTGCCTTCTTTGCCTGGATGCCTCTGCGATAGCGTCATTCCGCCAGAGCGGCAAAGATCTCGTCAATGACCGCCGGATCGTCGGGTGCAACCTCGGGCGAGAAGCGCGCAATCACTTTACCTGTGCGACCGATGAGGAATTTCTCGAAGTTCCACAGAATTCCAGGCTCAGGGTTGGGGGTTGCGCCGGACTTGCCGAGGAAGCCAGCGAGCTTCTCGCGGAACGCAGGGCGGGTTGCGCCAGTGGCCGTGGGTTCGGCGGCGATGAGGGCTTTGTATAGCGGATGAGTCTCGGCTCCGGTGACGACGATCTTGGAGAACATGGGGAAGTTGACGCCAAAGGTGGCGCGGCAGAAGGTGGCGATCTCGTCGTTGGTGCCGGGCTCCTGCGCGCCGAAGTCGTTGGCCGGAAAGCCCAGCACGACGAGGCCGCCCTCCTTGTACTGCTCATAGAGCTTTTCGAGGGCGTCGTACTGCGGCGTGAGCCCGCACTTGGAGGCGACGTTGACCACCAGAAGTACTTTGCCACGGAATGGCGCGAGCGTCGTTGGCTCGCCAGTGATGGTCTTAACTGGAATATCGTATATCGGTACGGACATGAGTCTCTCTCCTGTGGGGCTGTGAATCTGGGCAACATGCTGCGACGAATATACAGGGTACTTCACTGTGTTCGGAATGACGACTCGAACAGTTACGGTGCTGTTCGGTGAATGATGCTCCCCGTGAAATTCAGATGCGGAACGGGCGGCTTGCGATTCATTGCTGATTGCAAGCGGGTTGTGAGTGGATTTTACGGAATCTTTATGAATTTAATGGATGGCTCTGTTGATTCATGTTGAATTGACAGCCTCACGATTTATATTTAAATTCACATGTCTCTAGCCGATACCCTGTTTGGAAGACCCCTGGCCACGAGTGAAGAGCGCGCCGAGCACATTGGTGTCTCTGCTGGCATTCCCATCTTTGGACTTGACGCACTGACCTCGGCAGCTTACGGACCTGAGACGGCGCTGGCTCTGCTGGTTCCGTTGGGCATGATGGGGATTCAGTACATCGTGCCGATCATCTCGGCGATTCTGATTTTGCTGGTGATTGTGTACTTCAGCTACCGGCAGACGATTGCGGCGTATCCGGGCGGTGGCGGATCGTACACGGTGGCGACGGAGAATCTGGGCACCGGGGCTGGCCTGCTGGCTGCGGCGGCCTTGATGATCGACTACATTCTGACGGCTGCAGTGGGCATCTCTGCTGGTATTGAAGCCGTGGTCAGTGACCAGCAGTGGCTACAGCCACACACGCTGATGCTCTGCCTGATCGTGCTGGCCATCCTTGCGCTGGTTAATATGCGTGGGGTCAAGGACACTGGAGCGGCGTTTATTATCCCGACGTTTCTCTTCGTCGGAACTCTGATGATTACGATTCTGGTTGGGGCCTTTCACGTCTTCAAGACGGGCGGGCACCCAATCGCCAACCCGGTTCCGCTGAGTCCGCCGACGATCAAACTGATTGGCATTTGGCTGCTGATGAAGGCCTTTTCGAATGGCTGCGCGGCGATGACGGGCGTCGAGGCGGTGTCGAATGGCGTGATGGCCTTCCGTGAGCCGCGATCAAAGAACGCGCAACGCACATTAACCGTAATCATCGGGATCCTGATATTGATGCTTTTCGGCACGGCGTGGCTGGCCAAAGAGTACCAGATTATGGCGATGGATCCGGATGTTCCCGGCTACCAGAGTCTATTGAGCTTGATCGTGACGGCAGTCTTCGGGCGGGGTTGGTTCTTCCACTTCACGATGTATTCGGTTTTTCTTGCGTTGTGTTTGAGCGCGAATACAGCCTTCGCCGACTTTCCACGACTGACGCGCTCGATTGCACTGAACGACTTTCTGCCCCATGTCTTTATCACGCGCGGACGACGGCTTCTGTTCTCCTACGGCATCTACGCCCTCACCTTTATGACGGCGATCATTCTGATTATCTTCGGCGGCATTACCGACCGACTAATCTCGTTGTACGCCATTGGAGCGTTTTTGGCGTTTACGCTTTCGCAGTCGGGGATGGTTGTTCACTGGTGGAAACAGGGGCCGGGGCACAAGGGACGAGGCTGGCACATGATCGTCAACGGCATTGGAGCTGTTGCAACCGGTATCACCACGGTCATTGTGTTGATTGCCAAGTTTACGGCTGGTGCCTGGCTGACGGCTCTGCTGGTTCCGATGTTGATCGTGCTGATGGTGTCGATTAAGAAGCACTACATGCGCATCAACGGCGCAGTGGTGGAGATGGCGCCGCTGAACCTGACCAACATGCAGGAGCCTATGGTGGTGATCCCTATGGCGCGCTGGGACCGTATGACGGAGAAGGCCATGCGCTTCGCTCTGCTGTTGTCGAAGGAGATCAAGGTCGTCAACGTAGTCGGCGCAGACGGCGAGTCGAGGCTGGACGGCGTTTGGGAAGAGAACGTGCTGAAGCCAATCCGTGCGCAGAACCTGCACGAGCCGGAACTGATTTCGTTGCACTCCAATATCCGACTGGTGATTACGCCGTTGATGGACTACATTCTGGAGTTGGAACGGCAGAATCCCGATCGCAAGATCACCGTGCTGCTGCCGGAGTTGGTAGTGCGCCACTGGTGGGAGTACTTTCTGCACAACCAACGGGTGCAGATGCTGAAACTGCTGCGCGGCAAGGCGAAAAATATCGGCTTATCCGAAG
>CAZPZL010000203.1:0-5435 GCA_964590925.1 uncultured Granulicella sp. | reverse complement strand
CGACGCCGACCCCCACAATCGAAGAGACGACCGAGGCTCGCAGTCTGCTGGCGAGGCTTGTGGCGGAAGGGCTTGCAGTGCCGCTGAATCTGCTGGGTGCTGTCGGCAGCGCGGTCGGCGATACGCCGGACTTCGTTGCGTCGACTGCGGTATTTTCCTACGTCTTTACCCTGCGCGGCGATAAGGCTTGGAAGCAACCGCCGACGACTTCGGGTGCGTTCAAGGTCTCGCCCTTGGCCGCTGCGACGCACGAGGCACTGACGCGGCGCGGCCCGCTCTCGGCTTATGATCTGACGACCGAGCTTGGCAAAGAAGTCACTGAGGCCGCGGTTCTGCGCGCGCTCAACGAGCTTTGGGCGCATCTTCGCGTGCTGCCGCTGGCTCAGGCCGGAGAGAATGCGACGCTCTGGGAGCTGACCGGTGCGCGCTTCGGCAAACAGATTAAGGCGGGAGCGAATGCTGGCCAGCCCTCGGCGCTCTCGGCGCTGATCTCGCTCTACCTTGGTCAGGCGGCGGTTGCCAGTGAAGACGAGATAGAGAGCTTTCTTTCGCCGCTGGCCTCGCGTTCGCGGATTCGCGATGTGATTCACGCGCTGCTCTCGGCGCGCCAGGTGGAGACAATTGCGGTCGAGGGTCGCACGGTGCTGCATGTCGCTGGATCGTTGCCCGCATTCCTTGCGCCGGAGTCGGCTGTGGTTGCGGACGCGGCGACTGAAGCAGGCGTCAGCGAGGGTGCTGTTGAGACAGAAGGTGCCGAGGGCGCACCGCGCATCGCAAAGTACATTCCTAAGCCCCGCAAGATCGGTACTGGATATCTGGCCAAGGCCAAGCCCGCGAACTTCGGCGAGAGTGCCTTCCCCGCCGCAAAGCCTGGGCCGTTCGAACGCGGTAGAAAGGCTGGCTTTAGCGGCAAGCCTGCGTTTGGTGCGAGACCAGCATTCGGCTCGAAGCCTGCGTACAAGGCGGGATTCAACTCTCGCGTCGGCTCGGGACCTGCTCCAGATCGCGAGCGGCGCCCATTCAACAAGTCCACTGCGTCGGGCTTCAACAAAACGGGCGGCTTTGACAGGCCGTGGGAGGAGGAGAAGCGTCGCCGGCTCTCGGCAATCGCGCGTCCCTCCGCGCCACCTGTAGAGGCTCACGAGAATGTCGCTGATCTGGCTGCGACAGGAGACTCGGCTGCAACCTTCCAGCCGCGCAAGTTCACCCCGCGCAGCGAGGGATCGGGCGAGCGCAGGGAATTCGGTGGCAAGCCGTCCTTCGGGCGCAAGCCGCCGTTCGGGCGTAAGCCATCATTTGGCGACAAGCCACGCTCCGACTCTCGTCCGCCTCGGCGCGACTTTGCTCCGCGCGGCGACTTTGCACCGCGCGGCGATGGCCAGTCTAGCGACGCGCGTCCACCACGCAAGACATTCAGCAAGCCGGGAACCTTCGGGCGTAAGCGCGAGGGATTCGGTGGTCGGCCAGACTTTGGCGGAGACTCGCGCCCACCGCGCAGAGACTTCGCACCGCGTTCAGATTCGCGTCCAGACTCGCGCTCTGGTCATGGCGAACGGTCTGCGTTTGGCGGTTCACGCAGTGGAGAATCGTACGCGCCTCGTGCGCAGTCGGATCGTCCGGCACGGCGCAGCGAGGGCGGCGATTTTGCCCCACGCAAGAGTTTCGGCGAGCGGCCTGCCTTTGGCGGTTCGCGTGGCGGCGGCTCCGGTTACAAGGGCAAATCCAGCTTCACAGGCAAGCCGAGCTTCTCCAAAGATCGCAAGCCATTTGCTGGAAAGCCATTCGCTGACAAGCTCAGAGACGGCGGCGAGCGAGGCTTTACCGGCGAGAGCGGCAAGCGAGTCTATCGCAAGTTCGATGCGCCGCGTGACCGCCCTGCTCGTCCATTTTCGTCCGACCGTCCAGCGCGCGCGGAAGGCTCCGGTGAGTTTACAAAGAGACCCAGCGGCGACTTTGCCCCACGCAAGTTCACAGGCAAGGCCAGCGGTTTTGCTGGGAAAAAGCCATTCGACAGGTCAAGCGGATCAGGATTCGCTGGCAAAAAGCCATTTGGAAAATCCACTGGTAAGCCAGGAGGCTTCGGCGGCAAGAAGCCGTTCGGCAAGCCTGGTGCCTCGTTCAACGGGAAACCAGACAGTACATTCGCCAAGTTCGTGGGTAACAAGAAGCCTTTCGGCAACCGCCCACCCGCGCGCAAGTACAAACCTAAGGGGGATCAGTCCGCCTAATGCATCAGCAACCGATCCATTCCGAAGACTCCGCGCCCAACCACGATACCGCGCCCTACGGCGCGCGTCGTCCGGTTATCGCCATTGACGGCCCCTCGGGCGCGGGCAAGAGCACACTGGCCGCGCATCTGGCGCGCCACTTCGGCTTCCTCAACATTGAGACCGGAGCCATGTATCGTGCGCTTGCGTTGAAGGCCATCGAGGGCGACATCGCATTCGATGAAGAGGAGCCGCTGCTCGCGCTTGCAGAGTCAACGCATATCGTACTTATGTCGCACATGGACGGCAATCGCGTTCGCCTAGATGGCCTCGATGTCTCACATCGCATCCGCGAGGCTGATGTCACATCCGCCGCTTCGCAGGTCTCTGTCCACCCCCGCGTGCGTGCATGGATGGTGGAGCAGCAGCGCGCTCTCGGCGCACAGGGTGGTGTCGTCATGGAGGGCCGCGACATCGGCACCGCCGTCTTCCCTGACGCGGAGGTAAAAATCTTCCTCGATGCAGCGCCAGAGGTTCGCGGTAGTCGTCGCTTCCACCAGACCGTCCCTGCAGCGCCGCCCACAGCGTGCCAGATTGAGTTGCATCAGTCGCCTGAGCCGGGACCAGAAGTCCATCAGCAGGCCGTTCGCCAAGCCATTATCGACCAGATGCGCGACCGCGATCTGCGCGACCGCAATCGCGCTGAGTCACCACTGCGTCCAGCCTCGGACGCGGTCATCCTGGACTCGACCGCAATGTCGCTCAAAGAGGTTCTGGCCCGCGCCGAAGAGATTGTTCGCGCTTACCTTCCCTCTGATTGATATCGCTACGACAGTGCCGCCGCGATATAGGTTGTATATTATTGTAATATATTGATTTATACGATGAATTCATCCTGAACGGAATGAAGGTCCCTGTATTTTGTGGTTGTTTGTTTTCTCCTAAGAGCGATCTACAAAACTATTGCATCTGACATGAGAGGCGCTGTGGTTGGACCAGTTTTCCTCTTGGCAGAGCAAAATAATGAGAAACATGAAAATATATTGCACGATTAGTTGCGATCTGTGCTAGTCTTCAATCATCGTTCGAAACAGATTGGTTTCTGCGACGCATGTATGTTGTCGATCCCCGATTTGAATCAAGCGGCAAATTCATCAGTAATAAGGAAATAATCAACATGGAACAGGGAACAGTGAAGTGGTTTAACGATGCCAAGGGGTTTGGCTTCATCAGCCGTCAGAACGGCGAGGATGTGTTTGTTCACTACTCGGCGATCAATTCGAACGGTTTCAAGAGCCTTCAAGAGGGTCAGGCAGTGCAGTTCAACGTAGTCAAGGGACCCAAGGGTTGGCAGGCGTCTGACGTCCAGCCTCTCTAGTCTTTAGTCTTACGGGAACTCAGCATTTGGTTTGCGGGAACTAGTCCTCTGTCCTCAGTATGTTTCTGTCTTCAGTCTTCAAGTGCCCGGGGCTGTCTGTGCGGGGTCGTCTACAACCAGGCAGGCCTGTAATAAGGCCGCTCGTACTCAGCTTCAACCAAGTTTCGCGGAAGGGATGGCTCCGGCTATCCCTTTTCGCAATTTAAACCTTGATAAATCAATAACATCTTTTTTCCTTGAAGGATCAAGGCTGGACTGGCTCCAATGCGGGAGCTTCCAGGCCGCTGGGAGCCTCGGCGGTGCCCGGAAGAATCGTGGAGCTTACATGGAACTTGCGATAGTCTGACCATTGCTGGTCGATCTGCTCGCTGTGGCTGACGAAGAGAAGGATGCGAGCCGAGCCGCGTCCGCTGAACGACGCAGGCAGCCAGACCTCGTCGTTGATCTTGGCCCACTCCATCTGCAACGTCGCACCCTTGTGAACATCGGCGAGCAAGCCGCCGCCGACCTTGTAGTCCTCGAAGACCTTACCTTCGATGCGCACCAGTGCGTGATCCTGCTCGTCGACCCACACGGTTCCCGCGAGATTGCGGAAGACGCCATCCAACATTGTGTTGGCCTTTGCGTGGGGATTGCCAATATAGTCGAAGGCGATGCTCGGTCGCCCGCGCAGATCGACCCGACGAACCTTCGAGAACGTTCCCAGTTGCGGCCCCACCTCAAGGAAGTGCCAAAGACAGTTCTCGTAGGAGTCACAGTTGTCGGAGTCCTTCTTCTTCTGCGCTGGTGGCTGACCGCTGGTGGCGCTCTGTGCCTTTTGCTCGCGAAGCTCTGCGAGTTTTTTGTCAATCTCGTCGTTCTCTTTCTTCATCTCTTCGTCGGAGATCGGTTTGCCATCGCGTGCCAGCAGTTTGTTGATGCATGCAATATCGACACAGGTGCTCTCGATCTCGTTGCTGGTGGTCTTCTTCACCGCATTGTGCGAGTCCAGATCCTGCTCCGTGAACTTCGAGCGATAGGTGTACTGTCGAAAGGTCTTCCACGAAGTCTTCTGCTGCGTCTGCACCTGATGAATCAGCGTGGCGACATCGGGCAGTGGCCTCTGTGCGTCCGACCCAGCCGAAGTCTGGCCTGCGGTTGGCGTCTGTGCGTTGGTGGCGCAGAGTGCAAAGGCGATGAGAAAAGCCGCAAACCCCAGCCGCGCGAGAAGCCCAATCCGAATCTTGCCGATGTGCATGTCCATGGAGTAAATATACGAGCCGAACGTGGCTTTAGTTCCTGCGCCGGCGACTGGAGATCCTACCCGCAGATTTTCACTCAAAACTTCACAAAATCGACAGCGAGCGGTCTAGCATCGAATGACGGTAGGGTTGAGGCGTGGCTAAAATGGTGTAGACCGAAGGGCAACGATGAAAAGCAGATTCCCTTCGGGAATGACAAACCAAATATAGGGTTATCGAATCGCGCGGTCGATGGACGAGGAAGACTCCGCCGAAGAATGCAGCTATGACCGAGGAGACGAGATGGCTATTTTGACCGAACAGGTGTCACCCAGCGCGCTGGCGGAGACCGAAGAGCGTGAGGCGATCTTCGATGTATTTCGGCGCTGGGGCTACCTGCAATCCTGGCTCGATCCGCTGGGGCAGTATCTTCCGCCGGAGGAGTTTCCCGTGCCCACGCCGACCGGCTCGGTCGCCGACGAGGCACGCGCGTTTTACAGCGGCACCTTCGGCGTCGAGTTCATGCACATCCCCAGTCAGGAGCAGCGCCTCTGGCTGCAACAGCAGGTCGAGGAGCCGACGCGTCGCGCCAATCAGCCACACGTCCTCTCGCAGCTGATTCGCGCAGAT
>CAZPZL010000202.1:0-5463 GCA_964590925.1 uncultured Granulicella sp. | reverse complement strand
TGGAACTATTCTCCCTAAAGAAAAGGCCGCCCTGTTGCCGGGCGGTCTTTTCGCATAATCCGAACACTCTCTTCACCACCGCAGGGCGCTTCTTTAGAAGCCGAATATTAATTGTGCGTCCTCAGGTGTGTGTCGGTCATATGATTCATGATGGGCCACCAGCGTGGGCAGCAGGTGGTGATTTAGTGATGTTTAAACGCCCTGCGGCTCGACCTCAGAGCGAAACCAGCAACGACGAAAACGGGGATCCTTCACTGCGTTCAGGATGACGACCTTCAATGCGTCAAACTTGCCAAGTTATTAGGCCGGTTCCAAAGGGTTATATCACCACACGGTTGCGGGACTAGAGCGGTTCCCGTAATGATGTATGCCGTAGTCGAACGACAATAAAGCAGATTCCTCCGCTTCACTACGGAATGACAAAAAAATCCGGTCTACATAAATTCGGGAACCGATCTAGAGGCGGCAGATCAGGAGTTCGCGCTGGTAGATCATCTCGGCGGGGAGATGGTCGTGCAGGGCGATGAAGAGCTCCTCGTGGTCAATGACCTCGCGCTTCCATGCCTCGCGGTCGATGAATTGGAGCTGGTCGAATATGGCTCGGAGTTTGGCCTTGGGGATGCCGATGCCCTCCCATTGGATGTCCTCGAAGTAGGGGGTCCAGCCGATGGGCGTCTCGCGGCCCTGAGCGTGGCCGTGTACGCGGTCGACAACCCACTTGAGAATGCGCATATTTTCTCCGTAACCAGGCCAGAGGAACTTGCCGGACTCGTCCTTGCGGAACCAGTTGACGTGGAAGATGCGTGGGGTCTGGGCGAGGCTACGCTGCATCTTGATCCAGTGGCGGAAGTAGTCGCCCATGTGGTATCCGCAGAAGGGAAGCATGGCCATGGGATCGCGGCGGACCTTACCGACGGGGGCACCGGCGGCGGCGGTGGTCTCCGAACCCATGGTGGCACCGGTGTAGACGCCAGCCGACCAGTTGAAGGCCTGGTAGACGAGAGGAATGGTGGTGGGGCGGCGACCGCCGAAGAGGAAGGCCGCGATGGGAACGCCAGCGGGGTCCTCCCATGCCGGGTCGATAACTGGACACTGGCGGGCAGGGGCGGTGAATCGTCCGTTGGGATGCGCGGCGGGGGTGGTCGAGGCTGGGGTCCAGGGATTGCCTCGCCAGTCGATGAGGTTGGCAGGCGGGGTGTCGGTCATGCCCTCCCACCAGATACCTCCGTCGGGCTTGCCGCTCTTATCGACGGTGAGGGCGACGTTGGTGAAGATGGAGTTCTTGGCGAGCGACTTCATGGCGTTGGGATTGGTCTTGTCGCTGGTGCCAGGAGCGACGCCGAAGAAGCCTGCCTCGGGATTGATGGCGCGCAGGTGGCCGCTGGCGTCGGGACGAATCCAGGCGATGTCGTCGCCGACGGTGGTGACCTTCCATCCCTCGAATCCGGCGGGCGGGATGAGCATGGCTAGGTTGGTCTTGCCACAGGAGGAGGGGAAAGCCGCAGCAATGTAGGTTTTTTCGGTTTTGCCGGATTTTTCGGGCGGGGCCTCGAGGCCGACGATGAGCATATGTTCGGCCATCCAACCCTGATCGCGGGCGATATTGGAGGCGATGCGCAGAGCGAAGCATTTTTTGCCGAGCAGAGCGTTTCCGCCGTAGCCGGAGCCGAACGACCAGATCTCGCGGGCCTCGGGAAAGTGGACGATGTACTTCTGATCGTTGCATGGCCAGGGGACATCCTGCTTACCGTGAAGGAGCGGCGCGCCAACCGAGTGCAGGCAGGGGACGACGCGATGGGAACCCTTCTCAATCTCGCGCAGGACAGGGGTGCCGATGCGCGCCATGATGCGCATGTTGACGACGACGTAGGGCGAGTCGGTCAGTTGGACGCCGACCTGCGAGAGAGGTGAGCCGATCGGACCCATGCTGAAGGGAAGGACGTACATAGTGCGTCCGCGCATAGAACCCTTGAAGAGAGCCTTCAACTTCTTGCGCATGACGAAGGGGTCTTCCCAGTTGTTGGTGGGGCCAGCGTCGTCCTTGGAGAGCGAGCAGATGAACGTGCGGTCCTCGACGCGGGCGACGTCGTTGGGGGCGGAGCGGGCGTAGAAGCATCCGGGCCACTTCTTGCGGTCGAGACGGAGGAAGGTACCAGACTCGACGAGTTGGTTGCAAAGCGCGTCGTTCTCGGCTGCGGAGCCGTCAACCCAGTGGATGGCTGCGGGCTGAGTGAGAGCGGCCATCTTTTCAACCCAACGAATAAGGTGCTGGTTGGACGTAGGAGTAGCGGAGGCGGCGGATTTTGTCGTCATTGGTTTGTCGGAGGTTCCCCTTGAGGCACCAATATTGTCTGTTGAAGATATGGCTGTCAATGGGATTTCTACGATTTTCGCAGGTAGTGTGACAGCCGACACCAAACGGCTCTGGACCGGCGAGACGCATTGCTCAGGATCCGGTTAAGGGCCGTTGGAACAAAGGATCAAGGTCTGCGTAGAATTCTGTACGAGGTGAACGGGATGATCGGCAGACTTCTGACGATAGGATTTTTGTGCGCGAACGTGGCGTTGGGACAGGTTGTAGTGGGACAGTCATCGACGGTGCCGACTGCGCCAACAACAGCAGCGGCTTCGGCTGTTTCGGCAACGACGCCAGCCCAGACTTATGCATTCGAGGTGGTCTCAATTCGCCAGAATAAAACGCCGCGTGGACGGGAGATGCCTCCCTTTGGACCTACGCCGAATGGCTATCGCATGACCAATATGCCGCTGATTCTGCCGCTGCTGACGGCCTATGTGCCGCAGGTGGGCAACACTGGATCCTATAACCACGACCAAGTCAAGAACTATCCCGACTGGATGGATCGGGAGCGATATGACATCGACGCGCGCATCAGCGATGAGGATCGCGCGGCTTGGCAGAATCCAACCGCGCAGAAGGCGATGCTGCAATCCATGTTGCAGGCGATGCTGGTGGAGCGATGCAAGCTGAAGGTGCATCGCGAGGTGAAGGAGGCGACGGTCTACTCGCTGGTGCTGGGTAAGGGCGGGATCAAGTTCAAGGAGACGGACCCGGCAGCGGAGCATTCCGGCGGAATCAAGCTGCCTTGGGGCGGAGTGATGGCTCAATTGCCGCCCAGCAAAGACGCGCCAGGAGGCACGCTGATCCTGTACGGAGCCAGTACCGCGTCGCTGGCCACGCTGCTGTCGCAGATGTCACAGCTCGGCCACCCGATTGAGGACAATACCGGGCTAACGGGCAAGTATGACATCACGATCAGGATGCCGGAGTACACGCCGCCTGCGCCGAACGAGCCAAATGGAGTAGAGTCGGCCTCCGACCACGGATCGACGATGGTCTATTCGGTGGTGGAGTCGCTTGGCTTGAAGATGGTATCCAGCAAAGGGCAGGTCGAGACGCTGGTGATCGATCGACCGTATGGAGCATCCTTCGGAGAATTAGCGGGCGCTTGTGCAAGGGCAAAGGCTTAACACCGATTTACACCGATAGAAGCATCGATCTGGTGGATACAGGAGACGAATTGATGACTTTGCGGCTCGATTTTGAGCAAAAAAGCAACGACGAAATACAGGCACCCCTTCGGCAAGCTCAGAGCAGGCTCTTCGCTGCACTCAGGATGACGGCATTGGGCGATTGGGCGTTGTTCGGGTGGGGATCGGCGTTGGATACAACGATGAGGGCCAGCGGGTTTATGCTGTAGAGACATGAGCACTGACGCTATCGACCTGACACGCAAGCTGGTCAACATCGAATCGACTTCATACTACGAGGGTGTGGTTGGCGCGTACTTGGCGGAGTTTCTCGCCGAGCAGAAGTATGCGGTGGAGCGCATGGCGGTGGCGCAGCGCGATCCCGCACTGGTGCCGGGAGCCAACGTTGGCGAGCGCTTCAACGTCTACGCAGCATTGCCCGGAGTCACGCCCGACGTGGTGCTTTCGACGCACATGGACACGGTTCCGCCGTTTTTCGGATGTACGGAAGATGACGAATATCTCTATGGCAGAGGAACCTGCGACGCCAAAGGGATTATCGCTGCGCAGGTGGCGGCGGCCGAGCGGCTGCACGAGTGCGGAGTGAAGGTGGGGCTGCTGTTCGTGGTGGGCGAGGAGCGCGATTCGGCGGGGGCGAGAACGGCCAATGAAAACCCGCGCGGATCGAGATTCTTGATCAACGGCGAGCCGACCGATAACCGTTTAGCGCTGGCCACCAAGGGAGCGCTGAGGGTGGAGCTGCACGCGCACGGGCGGATGGCTCACTCGGCTTACCCGGAGTTGGGCGAGTCGGCAATCGACAAGCTGGTGGATGTGCTGCACGAGATTCGCGCCATGGAGCTGCCAGTCGAGCCGGAGTTCGGCGAGGCGGGCGGGACGACGGTCAACGTCGGCATCATTCACGGCGGGCGAGCTCCGAACGTGGTTCCCGACTCAGCGGAGGCACAACTACTGATCCGCACGGTTGGACCATCGCAGGATGTGAAGGACGCAATTACCCGTGTGGTTCACGGGCGTGCCGAAGTAACCAGCTCGCTGGATCTGTCGTGCGTGCGGATGAGGCGCGTCGGCCAACTGCCGACGATGGTGGCGAAGTTTGCCACCGACATTCCGATGCTTCCGGCGTGGGGCGAGCCGTTTCTGCTGGGGCCGGGATCGATCCACGTCGCACACACGCCGGACGAGCGGATCAGCAAGCAGGAGCTGCTGGAGTGCATCAATCTGTATGTGGATCTGGCGACGAGTCTGGTGGGTTGAGTCGGAAATAGTTGAACTATACAGCAATTGATATTGGTACGGAAGCCTACGGCCCAGGCTGGTATTGACCGGGCACTTACCCCGGATTTTGCTGTGAAGTAAGGACTCAGGACACTGAACATCTAGGGTTGAGCGGTGGTCCAGAGGTCGTGGAGATGGAGGACGCCGAGGGCGACGCCGCTCTCGATGACGATCAGGGAAGTGATCTTGCGCCTCTCCATCAGCGCGAGAGCCTCTGCGGCGAAGGTGTCTGGGGCGATGGTTACAGGGAGCGGATTCATGATTTCACAGGCGGTGTGGGCCAAAGCGTGTGGGCCGTCGCGCTCTAGCAGGCGGCGCAGATCGCCGTCGGAGATCATACCGAGAAGAGCGTTGCTCTCGTCGAGGACGGTTGTCATTCCCAGTTTGCGGTGCGACATCTCGTGGATGACCTGCGGCATGGGGGTTTGAGGTGAGACGCGCGGCAGGGTTTCGCCGGAGTGCATCAGGTCGCAGACGCGTGTGAGACGGCGGCCGAGGCGTCCGCCGGAGTGCAGTTCGGCGAAGTCGGCGGCGGCAAATCCTCGGTGGCGGCTGGCCTCTAGCGCGAGCGCGTCGCCGAGGGCAAGCATCACGGTGGTCGAGGCGGTGGGCGCTAGATTGAGCGGGCCGGCCTCGGAGCGGACGCTGGAGTCGAGCCAGACGGAGCTGGCCAAG
>CAZPZL010000201.1:0-5475 GCA_964590925.1 uncultured Granulicella sp. | reverse complement strand
CGGACTGAAAGAGCCAATCGGCGGCGAGCCTCTGCTGGTCGTCGAAGTTGGAGGCATACACTGGCTGAATTGTGCCCGAGCGGTAGAGCGTGATTGCCTTGTGATCAGCGTCAGTCACCGGACGCCTTCTTCCCCACGGCTGATCTGGATTGCCCCATGTGAGTTTTTGCAGCACTGCCTGTTGGGAAGACGCGGGCGCAGGCAGCATCGCACCTGTGATCAGACAGTATGCAATCACAATCATCCCGCGAATAATCGAACGGTGTTTCATCGGACGGCTTTCCTTTGGTGTTTAGGGAATCTCTGCATAAGTTCTGGTTTAAAAGGGAGGGACTTCAGTATCGCCAATAGTGTTTTAATCAGTGGGCTTTAGCTCCGAGGGAATCTTGCATCATCGTTCCTTCCTATGCTCCCTATCGCCTCTGCTCGCGGTAGTGGATCGCCTCCGAGACGCCGATCCAGATGTCCAGTAATCCCAGCCCGGAGATCAGCCCGCGCACGGCTCCGTTGTAAAGCACGGCGGCCAGCGCCGGGTGCGATTGGATGAACAGATTTCGGTCCCAGACGCGCGTCCACCACGGCAGAATCGTTACCATCACGCCTAGGTATACGCAGAATAGTACCAGCACGAACAGCGACAGGCGTTGCAGCCACACTGGAGCAACCGAACCCTCAGCGGCATCGGTCGCAGTTGCTGAGGGGGCGTCAGCCTGCTCAGCCGGCGGCGGTTGAGGCTCGCAGTCCGAACCATCATGTGAAGCTTTTGCGTCGAAGGCCATAAACTCTCAGTATTGACAGTAGCAGAGCCGCCAGCCGCTTTCTACTCCTCGCCAGTGCGCCGAGCACGTTTGACTGCTTCCTGCGCCCTTCAAACTGCCAAATGTTGCCAATGATGAGAAAATAGAAGGTGATGCTCCAACTCTCCTCTGCCGGAAAAAGATTCGGCCAAAAACTCCTCTTTGAAGACGTCAACTGGCTGATTACGCCGGACGAACGCACAGGTCTGGTCGGCGGCAACGGCACGGGCAAGTCGACGCTGCTCAAAATTCTTGCTGGACTTGAAACCCTCGACTACGGCGAACTGACAAGCGTCAAGGGCATGACCATCGGCTACCTGCCGCAGGACGGTCTGGCCATGAGCGGCAAGACGGTCTTCGCCGAGTGCCTCTCGGTCTTCGACCACCTGCATGCGCTGGAGCGCGAGGCCGAGGAGATCACCCATACGCTCTCGACCGCCGACCCCAAGTCGCGCGAGTATCTGGCCGCGGCGGATCGCTACTCCGACATCGCAGACCACCTGCACGTTCACGACATATACACCCTCGACTCGCAGGTGGGAGCTGTGCTGGGTGGACTGGGCTTCGCCAAGGAAGACTGGGAACGCAAGACAGAGGATTTTTCCGGCGGGTGGCAAATGCGCATCGCGCTGGCCAAGCTGCTGTTGCAAAAGCCCAGCCTGTTGCTGCTCGACGAGCCGACCAATCATCTTGATCTTGAGAGTCGCAATTGGCTGGAAAACTATCTACACGACTACCCCAACGCCTTCATCATGATCTCGCACGACCGCTACTTTCTTGACGTCACCGTCAATAAAACCATAGAGATATGGAACAAGCGGATGCACGTCTACCACGGCAACTACGAAAAATATCTTGTCCAGAAGGACGAACGCCGCACACAACTGATGAACGCCTACAAAAATCAGCGCGACCGCATCGACGCACTGGAGGCCTTCATTAACCGCTTTCGCTATCAGGCGACCAAGGCTAAGCAGGTACAGTCGAGGATTAAGGAGCTGGAAAAGATCGAGCGCATCGAGGTGCCCGAAGAGGAGGCGACGATCCACTTCACCATCCCGCAGCCGCCCGCCTCCGGGCGTACGGTGATTGAGGTCTCCGACCTCTGCAAAAACTACCCCATGCCCGATGCGGATGGCCAGCCCGCGCCCGACAAGGTTGTTCTCAAAGATGTTAGCTTTCAGATCGAGCGCGGTGATCGTATCGCGCTGGTCGGTGCCAATGGCGCGGGTAAATCCACTTTGATCCGCCTGCTCTCCCAACTTGAGCCGCCGACTTCCGGCGAGATTCGGCTTGGCCACAATGTGTTGGCAGACTACTTTGCGCAGGATCAGTACAAGGTACTCGACCCTGATGCCCAGATGTTGGACGACATCTGCGGCATTGCGCCCAAGGTTCCGGTCGTCGAGCTGCGCTCGCTGCTGGGCTGCTTCATGTTCAGTGGCGATGATGTCTACAAGAGGCTTGGTGTCCTTTCTGGCGGCGAAAGAAACCGCTATGCGATGGCGAAGATGCTGGTCTCGCCAGCCAACATGCTGCTGCTTGACGAGCCAACTAACCATCTCGATCTGCGAGCTAAGGATGTGCTGCTGGAGGCCATCGCCAACTTCAGCGGCACCGTTCTATTCGTCTCCCATGACCGCTACTTCATCGACGGTCTTGCCACGCGTGTCTTCGAGGTCGAGGACCACCGCGTCCACATCTACCCAGGCAACTACGAGGACTACCTCTGGCGCAAGTCCGGCGGCCCGGATAAGGTCGCTACCTCGCTCAGCACTTCTCTGAAGCCCGAAGTACCTGCTCCCGTCGCAGCCGCGCCCGAGCCGGTCGGACCGCCGGAGCCGGTGAAGGCTGCCCCGCCAGTCAAGCGTCTGAACCCAATCAAGCTAAAGCAGCTCGAAGACCGCGTCGCCACCATCGAGCAGGAGTTGGCCGCCCTCGACGTTCGCATCGCCACCGACGAGGAGAGTCTCGGCCACTATACCTCCGCCGATCAGTCCCAGCGCACGGCCGCCGCGCTCGAAGTCCTGCGTAGCCAACGCTCCGCGCTCCTCACCGAGTGGGAATCCCACGCCACATCCCTTGAAGAACAGCTTTCATAGCTGTTCTTACCGCAGCGATCCAATCGAGACCAGTCCCATGCGCAGCAACAGCACATGCTGGCCCCCGTAGGGCGTGTAGTGCTCTCGCACCTCGAAGCGCAGCCATATATCGTCGCGAATCTGTCGATCCACGCCCAGGCCAACATTCGCCGCATTGGTCACTGAAACTCCGCCGCTGGGAGCATTCGAGCTGGTCGTACTGGAACTAGACGAGCTTGTAATGCTTGCCGCTGCCGTTGCGCTTCCCGTTGCGTTATAAAAGATCGTGTATCCAGCCGCTAAGAAGGGCCTTACCTTCGTCTCCTCGCTCAACCACGCTGGCTGCACTCGCGCCAGCATCGCGTCGCCCGAAAAATAGTAGTTTCCGTTTCCCGACAGAGCCGGATGATAGACACCACCCTCGGCCATTACAC
Organism: uncultured Granulicella sp.; assembly: GCA_964590925.1. Lineage (GTDB taxonomy): Bacteria > Acidobacteriota > Terriglobia > Terriglobales > Acidobacteriaceae > Edaphobacter. The sequence goes on along the minus strand of CAZPZL010000201.1, from coordinate 2,163 downwards.
CCAATCCCGCGCTGCCCTGCCCCAGCGGTAGCAGGCTCACATCGGCGCTCATCGACATGACAAACGGTCGCGCTCCCACCTTGCCGCTAAAAAAAGTTGGTCCACCAAAGGCCGCCAGTCGAGCCTCTGAGCGGCACGTCTGTCCAGTCGCCTGCATCACTGCCAGACTCAGGCCAACCGTTACAACCGCCGACCATGCAGTATCGCGCCACATGCATCTTTCATCGGTAAAATTGCGCGAACAATCATTCATTACCGGTCTATATGTTCCGACTTTGACCGTACCATTACGGAAGTCAGTCTCTGTAGAAAAGAACCTAAATCCATTTTTTGCTGCTGGATTATCACGGATTCCACATATTCTGCGCAATCGGTGGCATTGAATTCCCTCGTCAGCGGCCTTCTTTCAGGCGCAGAATCAGCCGCTTGGGCAGACTCGCCTGCTTCATCCGCTCTTGCGTCGCCGCCAGGTCATACGGTACGCGGTGGTAGGTAACCTGATGCGTCACGCTGTTGTATATGGCAAACGCCGCGCGCCAGTCGAAGTCTCTTGGCTGCCCTACCGAGCCGGGATTGATCAGGTAGCGCATCTCCGCCTCGATGGTCAGCGTCCACTGCACGCTGCCCTCGCGCGACGCGTAGCGAGGTCGCACCTCGTTCCAGTCATGCTCCCGCTGTGCAAATCCGCCCTGCACATGGGTATGCCCCACAAAGGCGATCGCTGTGGACATCTGTTGCAGCGGGCCCCACGCGTCCCGCATATTCTGCACATAGTGGTCCTCGTGCAGCGGCGAACCATGCGACAACAACACCGGGGTCTCATCCTGACTGTGCCTCTCCGGCTCCAGTGGCCCCTGCGGTAGCTGGCGCAGCCACGCCAGATTGTCCTCGGACAGCGCATCCATCGTCCACTTGGCCGCCGCCCGCGCTGTCGGATTGAAGTGCCGCGTAGACCCCTGCCCACTACAGACGCGGTCGTGATTTCCCCGCACCGTTAAAGTCGCCAGCGGGCGCATCCTGTCCAGCACCTCGTTAGGACTCGGCCCATAGCCCACCAAATCGCCCAGATTCCACAGCGCATCATATGCACCAGCCGCAGCCAGCACCGCCGTCAAAGCCTCAAGATTTCCGTGAATGTCCGACAGAACCAGTGCGCGCATAGATTAACTTCGATAAGTGCGAAATATAATTACTGCAAAATTGTAAGATTTGATTCGCACAACAATGCGCGAGATTTAAGTTTATCTCACTGGCCGCAGCTTTCATTCACAATAACCACACCCTATGCTCTGAAGTGGCACTAAAACGGTTTCAGCGTAGGTCTTTATAGTGGCAAGGACTGCTTGGGTGGTTTCCTCAATAAAACCGCTTTTCTGATCTAGGCGTGATAGATAACGGTTACGCTGAAATCGCTCTAGTATAGTCATCAAAGACGGACAGGAGCGCCGTAGGCCACATGAATCGAGACGTCGTTACAATCTCGCCGGGTCCGCGCTTCCGAGCCGCGCTGTTGGTCGCAATCCTCGCGGACGTGTTGCAGATTGCCCTGTTTCCATTCTTTATGGAGGGAGCCGAATCGCCCGCCGATGATCTGATAGATATGGGAGTTGGCGTCGTCATGATTCGCCTGCTGGGCTGGCACTGGGAGCTTCTGCCCTCGTTCGTCGCCAAGCTCGTCCCTGGCGTCGATCTGGTTCCCTTCTGGACGCTGGCCGTTGCCAACGTCTACCGCAGAACCAAGCGAATCGCCGTTGCGTCGTCCAACAACCGCGAAGACGCTGAGCGCTGAGAACCTCTCTCGCCCTTTAGCCCCAGACTTGGCAAGCGCCTTTAGCTGGTAGACAATCCTCTTGCCGGCAAAACTCCACCCAGTCCGTCGCCAAAGGAATCCGCTCATGTCGATTCGTTCAATCTCGCGCCGTCTCCTCTCGCTTGCAATCGCCGCCAGCATCGCAACCTTCGCTGTCGCGCAGACGCCTGCTACAGCAACTCCCGCGCCCGTTGTAGCCGCGCCCGCAGTGGTCCCGACTCAAACGCCTCCCTTCAACGGCATCGCCCACATCGCCATCCGCGTGAAAGACATTGCCGCGTCAGTCGCCTTCTACAACAAGCTCGGCTTCCAACAGGCATTCGCCAACACCGCCGCCGACGGCACCGTCACTC
>CAZPZL010000200.1:0-5514 GCA_964590925.1 uncultured Granulicella sp. | reverse complement strand
CCAGTACGGCAACGAGCAGAATTGGCGCGCACACTATCGCACCACAGCCAACGAGATCTGGCAACAGACCGAGGGGCAGATCACCCACTTCATCGCGGGCCTTGGCACCAGCGGGACGTTTATGGGTACGACGCGCCGCCTGAAGGAGTTGAATCCGGCGATTCGCTGCATCTCCATGCAGCCCGACTCGCCATTCAATGGATTCGAGGGGCTGAAGCACATGGCGACCGCGATTGTGCCGCCGATATACGACGAGACGCTGGCCGACGCCAACATCGCGATGGGGACTGAGAGAGCCTACAGCATCGCGCGCGAGTTAGGACGACGCGATGGACTGCTGGTCGGCGTCTCAGCGGCGGGCGCTGTTGCCGCGTCGTTGCAGATCGCGGAGCAGGAGGCTGCCGAAGGACGCGAGGCTGTAATCGTAACGATCCTCTGCGACTCGGCGGACAAGTACCTCAGCGAACGATTCTGGGGGGAGGGGTAATGCTCAAGCTCAGCTACGCCGATTACGTCGCCCTGCGCGCGCACGGCGAAGAGACCTATCCCCACGAGTGCTGTGGCATTCTTCTGGGCAAAGCTATGCCCGAGGGCAATGCGGTTCGCGAGGTTGTTCGCGCAGGCAATACGCGAACGGATTCGGCGCACAATCGCTACCACATTGCGCCGGAGGAACTGATCCAGGCACAGCGACAGGCGCGCAAACTGGGCCTCGACATCGTCGGCTTCTACCACTCCCACCCGGATCATCCGGCGCAGTGGTCGCAGACCGACTACATCGAAGCTCACTGGGTGGGCTGCTCCTACGTCATCACCGCCGTCGCGCAGGGCAAGGCAAAAATCTCCAACTCGTTTCTGCTGACAGGCAGCAACGAAGAAGATAAGAAGTTTCTCGACGAACCGATCGAGATCGAAGTTTCCAACGCAGAAACCAAGCAAGAAGGAGGAGAACAATGAACATCAACATCCCCACCCCGCTGCGCACCTACACCGGCGGCGAGCAAAGCGTTAGCGTTCCCGGCGCAACCGTCGCCGAGGCGCTGGAAGCACTTACCGGCGCGTATCCGGAGTTGCGCCAGCACCTCTACAGCGCAGAGGGCAAGCTGCGCTCGTTCGTCAACATCTACCTCAATGACGACGACATCCGCTACCTCCCGCAAAAGGAAGCCACCTCCGTCGAAGAGAGCGACGAGCTGTCAATCATCCCGTCTATCGCCGGTGGTTGTTGCTGTTGTCTGTAGCTGAGCTTGTTCATCGCGCGCGAATATGGAAGCTTTCTTGTTCGTTCGAAAAGTATCGATTTATTTTTTGAGCGAATGTAATTATTTACAACCGAAATCAGAACGATTCAGAAGACCCGCACCGATCCGTGCGAAGGACAATGCAATGGCTACGACAACACACTCCGAAGTGGAACTTCCAGTGCTGACCAACGATGAGATCTCGCGCTACTCGCGCCACCTGATACTGCCCGAGGTAGGCATGGAGGGCCAGCAGAAGTTGAAGGCCGCGCGTATCCTTTGCGTCGGCACAGGCGGCCTGGGCGCGCCGCTTGCGCTGTATCTGGCGGCCGCGGGCGTCGGCACCATCGGCCTGGTTGACTTCGACACCGTTGACGCAAGCAATCTACAGCGCCAGATCATCCATTCGACGGCGACCGTCGGCAAACTCAAGGTCGATTCAGCCGAGATCATGCTGAAGGGCCTGAATCCGTTCCTCAACGTCGTCAAGCACAACACCATGCTCACCAGCGCCAACGCGCTTGAGATCTTCCGCGACTACGACATCATCGCCGATGGCACGGACAACTACCAGACGCGCTACCTGGTCAACGACGCCTGCGTCCTCACCGGCAAGCCCAACGCCTACGGCTCTATCTTTCGCTTCGAGGGGCAGGCCAGCGTTTTTGCTGCTGAGGACGCTCCCTGCTACCGCTGCCTCTACCCGGAGCCGCCACCGCCGGGCCTTGTCCCCTCGTGCGCCGAGGGCGGCGTCCTCGGTATCCTTCCCGGTCTGGTCGGCGTCATCCAAGCAACGGAGGTCATCAAGCTGATTCTTGGCATTGGAGAGAGCCTTGCCGGACGGCTGCTTCTGGTCGATGCGCTGACGATGAAGTTCCGCACGCTGAAGCTGCGCAAGAATCCCGAGTGCCCGGTCTGCGGCGAGAATCCCACCGTCACCGGGTTGATCGACTACGACCAGTTCTGCGGCATTCAGAAGCCAAATACCGTAGGCCCGCTGGAGGTCGAGCGCGACAAGGTGAGCGAGGCACCTCTGCTCGATGGCATTCCGCAGATCAGCGTCGAGGAGCTGAAGCGCCGCATCGACGCGCAGGAAGATGTCTTCGTCCTCGACGTGCGCGAGCCGCACGAGGTGCAGATCATCAACATTGGCGCACCACTGATTCCACTTGGCCAGTTGGCCAACCGCGTCGGCGAATTGGAGGCGGAGAAGAACCGCCGCATCGTCGTCCACTGCAAGCTCGGCGGACGCAGCCAGAAGGCGGCGCTCATCCTCAAGCAAGCTGGCTTCGAGAGGATCGAAAATCTGGCAGGCGGAATTATTGCATGGGCCGAGAAAATCGACCCCAGCCTGCCCAAATATTAGGCCGTATCCACACATAGTCCGACAGAACCTATCGATCCAAGGCTAGGCTAGGACTGGATTCGGTAGACTGGAAATATGAGCAAAGATGAATCGGCCAATCGAGTCGAGATCAAAGCAAAGGTAGTGGGAGATAGTATCCCAGCGTGCCGGTCGAAAATCGTTGGACAGACGCGGGTACGAGTGCGCTATGCCGAGACTGACCAGATGGGCGTGGTCTATCATGCAAACTATCTGGTGTGGTTCGAGGTGGGGCGCGTCGAGCTGATGCGCCAGTGCGGCCTCCACTACAAGCGGATGGAGATTGAAGAGGGATGCGGCATGGCGGTGGTCGAGGCGACGGCGCGCTACAAATCCCCGGCACTCTACGACGAGGAGCTGATTGTCGAGACCTCAATCGGCAGTGTGCGCGGTCCCGTAGTACGCTTTGCCTACCGGATTCTGCGCGCCGACGACGGGCTTCTGCTCTGCGAAGGCGAGACCGTACATCTGGTGGTTGGCCGAGATATGAAACGACGTCCCATGCCGAAGAAATATGCACAGATTCTGAGTGCAGCGGCATCTGATTAGCAATAAAATTGAGTCTTCCGGAGGGTTCGTTCGATGAGTGAAGCCGTGACAAGACAGACGGAGGCAACCAAGACGGTGCAGGTCGCGCTGATTACCGGCGCAAACAAAGGCATTGGCTTTGAGACGGCGCGGCAGTTGGGTGCGCTGGGCATCACGGTACTGATCGGCGCGCGCGACCTCGACAGGGGCGAGGCCGCCGCTGCGAAGTTGCAGCAGGAAGGCATCGACGCGCGCGCGCTGAAGCTGGACGTGGTCGATCCCAACGACGTGCAGGCTGCGGCAGCAACCATCGCGCGCGAGTTCGGGCGGCTTGACATTCTGGTCAATAACGCTGGCATCTCCGCCGAAAGCATGAGCGGCAACAGCACGTTGACCACCAGCGAAAAGACGTTGCGCCAGACCTTCCAGACCAACTTCTTTGCCGTCGTCGAGTTGACGCAGGCCCTATTGCCTCTGCTGAAGAAGAGCGCGGCGGGGCGGATTGTGAACGTCTCCAGCATTCTCGGCTCGCTCAAGCTGCACTCGACCGATGGATCGCCGATCTATGCGACCAAGATGTTCGCCTACAATTCGTCGAAGACTGCGCTGAACGCCTTTACCATCCATCTGGCTCACGCGCTGCGGGAGACCAAGATCAAGGTCAACTCGGCGCACCCGGGTTGGGTGAAAACGGAGCTGGGCGGCGAGGGGGCGATGATGGAGATCGTTGACGGTGCCAAGACCAGTGTTCGCCTTGCAACATTGCCTACCGACGGCCCCAGCGGCGGATACTTTCATCTGGAAGATGCGCTGCCCTGGTAGGTTGGTTCGAAGCGAAGCAAATCACACGGATAATTCATACGAATTTAGAGCAGTCTCTTATGAGTGCACCAAATTCGATTGTTATTCTGAACGCAGCCAACGGATCCCCGCATTTCCTTCGCAGTGGGGATGGGTTATATCAGCAATAGGGCAACCGCTCTAGAACGTCGTGCTGACGGTCAGGCGGAGCGTCTTTCGAGGCTCGCGCAGCTCGTAGGACGCACCGTAGAGTTGTAGAGCCTGTGCGTAGCTGTACTGCCCGGCGCCGGTTTTCATCGGGAAGAGAGAACAGAACTCGCCCTGCATTCCGGTTGCTATGGCTTCTCCTGGATAGCTTTGCGAGCAAGTGGTCGGCATGGCCAACTGCTGCGGCAGGTTCTTGAACAGGCGTAGCGGGTTATACGCGTAGTAGAGGCGGAACGGCGCATTCACGATGGGTAGAACTACTTGTACCTCCGCGCCGCTCGACATGCGTGGCACAAAGTTGGTTCCCGGCACGGTGTTCAATCGCCGTGTCGCAAATGAAGGAATCGATTGGACGCCATTGCAGGCTCCGTTAATAAACGTCTGGCAACCATAGGGTGCACTGGACAGCACCGAGGTCCCCGCAACGCTCTGGAGCAGTTGCCCCGGCTGAAGGTCTCCGGTCAGCCCGAAGTCGGTGAAGAAGTTGAAGCTGACCGAGTTGCCGAAAGGAATGCGGTATTCTGCGTTCGAGGTAAACTGCGTATCGCCGCCCACCGAGACCAACCGGTAGACTGGCAGCGGAATCTGTTCATAGCCCGTACCGGGCTGATTGGTATTGATTTGGACGATCGTCCCATCCGGGTCGGTCAGGTTGAACTGCACTTTGACGGGGACGAAGGTGTAGGGCGAGTTGGCGCGAATGTCAAAGCCGCGGACATCCGATTCGCCTCCGCCGTAGACGCGGCTGGTGGGGGGCGCAACTTCGCCGCCAAAGCCTGATATGTGGACCAGTTGCATCCTCAGGGCCAGTACGTTGCGCCCTTCGCGATTGATCTTCAGATTCTTCATCGGGTAGAACTGGCGGAAGCTGGCTACCGGCTCGATGTACTTGACGTTGCCGCCCGCGCCGGCAACCTGCACCGAGAGGTTGAAGTCGCGCCCGGAGTGCGGCCCGACTCCGCGGTCTACGCTGGAGTAGCTGAAGCTGGGTTGGATCGTCGAGGTGACAATTCCGTTCAACTGGTTCAGCCCCTCGACGCCAGAGCGGAAGGAAAGCGACTGAAAAACGTTGCGTGTATTGTCGTTGAACGTGGTAATGGACTGGCGCGAGAGTGAGTAGGTGACGCCGATGCGCGAGATTCCGCGCCCCAGCCACAGATGCTTCAGCGGTTCGCTGACAGACGCCGTAAAGCCGGTCGTCGCGGTATTGTAGTTGGTCAGCAACGACTGCTGCGCCTGCGAGACATTCGCGCTGGTGTTGTTGGAGATCGAGTAAGCCTTGGCCGGGTTGTAGTCGGACTTGCGGGTGAAGACCTCCGCACCCAGCGAGATCGGCTTGTTGTGCAGGTAAGG
>CAZPZL010000199.1:0-5563 GCA_964590925.1 uncultured Granulicella sp. | reverse complement strand
TCTTTGCCACCGGCCCACACTTTATCACCTGCCAACTATTGGCTGTGGATGGCGGGCTGGGTCTTTAAAGCGATCTAGCTCTTGAGTTTCTGTAGCAGCCATGCCATGTTTTGGCCGAGAACCCGCATGGTGCGGATGCCCTCTTCATCCTGTTCCACATCGCCGGGCTTGAGGCCGATGCCGATGTTCCAGTACGACGAGCTAGGGATGATCATCTCGCTGATTAGGAAGAAGTGGTTGAGCGAGTCGAAGGCGTGCATGGCTCCTGCGCGGCGCACGGCTACGACCGCCGCGCCCACCTTGCGGCGAAAGATGCCGCCGTTAGCCTTCGATACCAGACAGGCGCGATCCATCAGCGCCTTGATCTCCGGCGTCACATCGGCGACATACGTCGGCGAGCCGAGCAGTATGCCGTCAGCCTGCTCCATCTTTTCGATGTAGGCGTTGCCCATGTCGTTGGTCTGTCCACAGCGATGGTCCTTGCGCTTGGAACACTCACGACAGCTGAGGCAACCGTGAATCTTGGCCCCGCTCATCTCCACCAATTCGGTCTGGATGCCTTCCTTTTCCAACTCCGCCAGTACATAGCGCAGTAGGATGGAGGTGTTTCCGTCCTTGCGCGCGCTTCCGTTGAAGGCAACCACTTTGATTGCATTGGCTGGGACTGCATTGTCTGACATGATAAATCTCCCTGCCAGTATTCTATTCCGCTTACCGGCTCTGCAATTAATCCGACGTCTCCGGTACGGGTGGTTGGTATAGTGAACACAACAAGCCCACGGGCAACGGACCAACCAAGACGAGGCAGATGCAAACATGGACACTCGGCAGAAGGAAAAAATTATCGCGGCGCTTCGCAACAACTGGCAGACAGAGATGCGTGGCTACCACACCTACAACAAGCTCTCGACGCAGACGATTGATCCGCAGCAGTGCCGCTCGCTCTACTCGCTCGGTCTGGCCGAGCAGCATCACGCCGATATGTGGGCCGCGCGGCTAAAGGAGCTGGGTGCGGAGGTACCGCAGTACGACGGTTCCGAGGGCGGCGAGGCCGATTCGCTGGCCAACCGTATTGGCGGCCTCGACCTCTCGCTGCGCCGTCTGGAACTGGACGAGACGCGCGACATTGCTCGCTATGGCAAGCAGTTGACCGAGCTAGGCGACGAGGGAAGCATTAGCATCCTCCATCGGGTTTTGGCAGACGAACGAGACCATTACGCCACGCTGAGCAACTTGATCCGCCACCACGTTCCCCAGACCCCGCTCGACCCGGAGGAGGCCAAACGCGCGCTCTGCCAACTGGCGGCTGCGCGTGAGAAGGGCCAGCCGAAGGCTGCAGACTGGATCGGAGACGCCATATACGGAATCAACGACGGGCTGGGCGCGATCTTCGGTATCGTCTCCGGCGTCGCCGGAGCGACCGAGCAGAATACCGCTGGAGCGCACTATGTGCTGATTGCAGGACTGGCAGGCATGATCGCCAGCGCACTGTCGATGGGTTCGGGCGCTTATCTTGCAGCCAAAAGCAAGCGCGAAATCTATCAGGCTGAGTTCGCCCGAGAGCGCGAGGCCGTCGAGTTCAACGAGTCCGAGGCCCGCGAGTACCTCTCGCTCACCTACCAGGTGCGCGGGCTGACCGCCGAGGACGCTGACCACTTCGTTGGCCACATCGCCGAGAAGAAGGAGCAGCTGGTCGAGGCATTGGCACGCGAACGCCTCAACATGACCGAGGAGGGGCTGAGCAAGCCGTGGGTATCGGCTACCTCCGGCGCGCTCTCGACAGCCTTGGGTGCCTTCATTCCCGTAATTCCCTTCTTCTTCCTGTCGGGGCTGCCAGCAATTATTGTTGCCGCAGTAATCTCGCTGATCGCGCACTTCGCGGTAGGTGCGGCCAAGTCATTGATTACAATCCGCTCCTGGTGGTCCAGCGGCCTGGAGATGACCGCCGTCGGCGCGCTGGAGGGCGCAGTAACCTACATCATCGGCGTCGGCATCGGACACATCGCTGGATCGTAAGCCACCAGATAGCGGTTGAAAGTAGAGACAAGTACGCCCCGAAGGATTCCCTCCGGGGCGTACTGTGTCGTATTTGGTAACTGTGGTTCAGTTAGAAGGTGATCCTTCCTGAGAACTGGAAGGCGCGAGAATCTGCGCTGGCGAAGTTGAGCGTACCCAACGCGGTGGCCGAGTCAACGTTCACCCCGATCTGATTGTTTTCCGCATTGTTGCCAAAGGTGACATGGTTGGTCACGTTCTGGCAGTCCACTGCAAAGATGAATTTGACTCGTTCAGTAATGTCAAACGTGCGGCGCACTGAACTGGTGAGTCGGAAGAGGTTCTGTCCACGCAAGCCGTAGGGGGCAATGCGCGGCGCATCACCAATGGTGTAGTTGGCCGAGTCGCAGAACGGACCGGTAGACGCAGCGCATGGAACCAATGTTGTCTTGGTTGAACCGACCCCTCCCCCCGCAATTCCGGGGAGACCACCAGCAATATATTGCAAGGTCCCCAAGGTTGCAGCGGTAACTCCCTGACCCCATCCGCCATTGATGCGAACGTTGCCGTGGAAGTTTGGATTGATGTCCGGCATACAGGTTCCCTGGCCTACATTCTGCGTGGCAGAACAAGTAGCTGTCAGAGCCAACGGCAAGCCGGAGGCGTACTGCATGATGTGTGCCGTCTCCCATCCAGTGAGCACCGCACGAGTGATTTTGTTCTCCCCGCCGATGTGTCCCTTGCCGAAGGGAAGTTCATAGACTCCGAAGATGCTCAGGTTCTGCGGCTGACTATTGATGCTGAGTGAACGATCAATACGATTCTGTTGATAGGGAATTCCAGCCAATGTCGCTGAGGCCGGAATGCCGTATCCACTACGCGCAGTTCCTGCGTCGTCGATGTTCTTCGAGTAGGTGTAGTTGACGTTGAGGGTTAGACCGTGAGTCTCGCGCAAAGCAAGCGAGACCTGCAAAGCGTTGTAGTTGGTGTTAGCCACATCGCCCCAAGGATCGCTGGTGGCTGAGTACTGCGGCATCCAGGTAAGCATGTGGGCGATAGTTGCGTTGGAAGCGGATGCTCCAAGGACCGCCGTGGTTGCGCTAGCAGCGTTACTGTAGCCAGCATAGGGAACAGGGAGCGCAATTCCAGTCGCTTGAGTTGCCGCCGCCAGATTGGCCGCCGTGGCAGCCTTGGTGAGGTTGGCACCTAGAGCAAGGTACTGCGGATCGAGCTCACCAGATTGCAGGCCTCGAATATTGGCGGCTCCACCGATGAAGTGTCCCTGGCTCTCAACATAGTTCGCCGTAATCGTGAGGTTCCTAATGAACTCACGCTGTACACCGAGATTGATAAAGACGAGTTCTGGCGCACGGCCCGACAGGTAAGGATCGGGGTACGCAATGCTCGCACCTGTTCCAGCAAATTCCCCCACATTACCGAGGCAAGGAGTATACGACTGACCGTTACAGACGTAATAGCCCGTTCCCAGTGTTTGGCTGGTCGCGGAGACTGACGTAATCGCAGGCAGCGAATAGCCGGGTCCTCCGAAGGTAGCATTTGGCGTACCGTAAGTTGAGAAGGTAGGCGTGGTATTTAGATAGAATCCTGGACTAGAGTAGCTATCAGGGAAGCTTCCTACGCTATTGAAGCCTGCTTGTCCGGTTCCGGTCGCCGCGCCGCCCGCGCCGCCAGTTCCTCCGTAGTGCGAGTAGAGCACACTGAAGCCACCCCGGAATACAGTCTTTGTATCAGGCGAGAACTCGAAGCCAATACGCGGTCCGATGTTCTTGTAATAGTTGTTTACCGGAGAATCGCAGTTGCAGCTGATGCCAGCTCCTCGGCTGCCCGCAAACTCCAGAGCTCCCGGATTTCCGGTAATGGGATTCGCAATGTTCGGGTTGAGGAACGACCAGCGATCCTGCGCCTCGCGGAAGGTGGGGATGTAGTCCCAACGCATACCAAGATTCAACGTCAACTTGGGCGTAACCTTGTAGTCGTCCTGGAAGTAGACTGCGAAAGGACGGTAGCGACCACCCATCACACTGTAGGGCTGTGCAGTCTCGCTGGAAGCACCCACTGCCCCCATCATATAGCTTGCATAGGCGTAGCCGGTACTAGATGCGAATGATGTCGCGCTCGCCAGATTAGCCGTTTCGTTGGTGCTCCAGAAGAGCGTGGTCGGCAGCGAGGGACCGTCCGCAGAACTGGCATTGTCCTCAAGCCACTGATACTGGAAGCCGAAGTTGAAAGAGTGCTTCCCAGCCAGCCACTGCACGTTGTCCTTCAAAGTGTATGTCTCTGAGACGCTGGTTCCGGTGGTGCTGCCAGTGCTCCATGCTGTTGGCTCATTGGACCCGCTCGTTGTAGAGGTTGGAAGTACCCCTGGCGTAATACTTGAGGCAAAAACGTTTATCGGGAAGTTTGTGGAGGCCTGACCTGCGATAAGTCCCTGAATCCCAGCCGCCACCGGAGTGTATTGTGAAGCGCTATTGGGGTTCTGCACTGGCGGTCCGCCGAAGTTCATGAACCCAAACTTGAACTGATTCAGCAGGTTTGAAGTAATGGTGTAGGTATGCTCCAGCTCTGCCCAGTGTCCGGCGACAGTGGATATGGTTGAGGCCAGATAAGGAACTGGAAGACCGCTGCCAGTATAGGGATCGGCATGGCGGTTACCTCCGGTGATCACCATCGACAGGGTCTGCCGAGGCGATATGGTGTAATCGACGCGTCCGGAATACATCCAGTTGTCGTAGCCGGTAGGAAGTCCGCCGCTGTAGTTGTTCTGTATGACCCCGGTTGTGTTGATCGTCGGCGTAGGCAGGAACTGCTCCATATATTGCGCGATGTTCGATTGCTCACCCACCGGAATTGCATTGATTTTCGCGCCGGTCGCTGTAGGCGCTCCGTTGGCACCCGTTCCGCTCAGCGGTGGTCCGTAGCCAAACTGGTAGCGGCATGGTCCGTTGGTGCTGTGCGCCGTGCACGAAGCCTGAGTTGTAGGATCGTAGATCGCATATCCGGGGGCTGTGCTGAGGCCGACTCCTCCCTGTGCCGGGGTCAGCAACTCCTGAAAGTTTCCCTGCTGCATCAGTGTGGTGGGCAAAGAAAATACAGTCGGATTCGGGGCCTGCCGGGAACGGAATTTGTCGTATGTGGCAAAGAAAAACAGTTTGTCATGCCCATTGACGACATGCGGGATCGTGATCGGTCCACCAATCGTGAAACCCAGTTCATCCTGATGCTCAGCAGGCTTGGGGCCGTTTACCTTAATGCCCTGATTGTAGGTCGAATCGTTCGGATTCGTATCCAGAACCGTCACCTGATTACCAGGCGCACCAGGCTTCGTACTGAAGGTCCATGCGTCGAAGGCGGTATTGCGGAAGTAGGCGAAGACGGCGCCGTGATACTGGTTGCCGCCGCCCTTGGTGTTGTAGTTCTCCAGACCCGCGCCCTGATACTCGGCAGAAAATCCACTGGTGACAACCTTGACCTGATCGATGGCTTCGAGTGGGATGATGTTGAAGACTGGACGATTGTCGCCCTGCTGGCTGGCGGTGGTCAACGGAAG
>CAZPZL010000198.1:0-5608 GCA_964590925.1 uncultured Granulicella sp. | reverse complement strand
CCGACCCACACGACGCGACTGGAATGACGATCTACGCGACGGTGATGGGATTCGCGGGCAATGGCGTGAATGCAGCACATATCTATCGTTCAACGACCGGCGGCGCGAGTTGGACAAACATTAGTAGCAATCTGCCCAATGTTCCGGCCAACGCTGTGCTGGTCGATCCCAACGACGCCAATACACTCTACGTTGCGATGGACTCGGGCGTATATGTGACGTCGACAGTGACGAGTTGCACTACCGCATCGGTAAATTGCTGGAGCGTCTACGGCGTCAGCCTGCCCAATGCGCCTGTTATTGCTCTGGCTGCTGCTAGCGGCATGGCCACCGGCGACGGACGCTTCGGAGAGTTGCGCGCAGCGACATACGGGCGCGGCATCTGGCAGATTCCGCTGCTCACAGCCGCGACCCCGACCGCGCCCTCCATGGCACTTAGCCCAATCAGCCTGACCTTCGCCACGCAGGCCGTATCGACTGTCAGCGCTGCGCAGTCGATCAAGGTGGCTAACTCCGGCACCGCCCCGCTCACTATCTCATTAATTACCGCGCCGACCAACTTCACCGAGAGCGACAACTGTATCGGTGCGTCGATTTCAGTTGGCTCCTCCTGCACAGTGCAGGTCGAGTTTCTTCCCACCACCACCGGCCCGCTCAGCGGCTTGTTGACGATCTACGGCAACGTCAGCGGCGGACAGGCCACGGCCCAGCTCAACGGCACCGGCGCGACGGCAGCGACGATTGTTCTCACCCCTCCCTCGCTCACCTTTTCTACGACAGATGTCGGAGCGACCAGTGCGGCGCAGGATATTACCATCTCCAACAACGGCGGCGTCGCGGCCACGTTACAGACGCCGGTGTTGGCCGGTGACTTCATCGTCTCCAACAACACCTGCGGCACGACTTTGAACGCCAGAACCGAATGCACCGTCTCCATCGAGTTTCAGCCAACCGCCGCAGGCCCGCGCACGGGCAGCTTCAGCATCACCGACAGTGTTGGCACGCAGATCGCGTCGTTGAACGGCACTGGCCAGTCGCCCGCCACCGACACTCTTTCGCCGATGTCGCTCACCTTTGCCGCACAGCAGATCGATACAACCAGCACAACCCAGCAGGTGACGCTGTCCAACAACGGCGATGCAGCGTTAACATTGATCTCTGCTGTAATTGCCAGCGGCGATTTTACTGTGGTCAACGGCTGCGGCAACTCGCTGATCGGCCACTTGACGTGCGCGCTGACAGTGGCCTTCGTACCCAAGAGCGTCGGCCCGCAGACCGGCGTGCTGACCGTCTCTGATGTCAATCGCAGCCAGACGGTGAAGCTGTATGGATCCGGCCTCGCGCCGCCCGGCGTCTCGCTCTCGCCCGTCTCGCCCATTGCCTTCGCAACCACCGGCGTGGGCCTGACCTCGGCGGCGCAGACCGTCACCCTAACCAACAACGGCGGCGTCACGCTGAGCATTCAAAACATCGCGCCGACCGGCGACTTCGTCATCGTCAGCGGCAGCAATACCTGCGCAGCAACGCTTGCGGCAGGCTCGGCCTGCACGCTACAGATCGCATTTGCTCCGACCGCCTCGGCCACGCGAACAGGCACGCTGACCTTTACCGACAACGCCTCCTCCTCGCCGCAGACGCTTCAGTTGTCGGGCACTGGTGTGGACTTTACGCTAGCCGCCAACAGCAGTACATCGCAGACGATTGCGGCGGGCAGCAGGGCAGTCTATTCGCTTCTTCTCTCGTCAAGCGCAGGGGTGCCGGGAACCGCCGCGCTTACCTGCTCGGGCGCGCCCGCCAACTCAACCTGCGTGGTGAATCCGTCCTCGGTTGCACTCGGTGGAACTACGGTGATTGCTGTGACAATCGAGACCAACGTAGCGGATCTGCGCTGGCCGATAATACCCGGCGGGCGGCATCTCCCGTGGTTTGCGCTGCTTCTACCCGTGGGGCTCTTCGACATGGCAAGACGACGCGCGTGGCGGATGGCATCGCTTGCTCTGCTCTGCCTTGTCTGCGCAATCGCTGGATGCGGAACGAGTCGCGTAATTCCATCGTCAGGTGGAACTTCGAGCAGCAACCCAACGCCCAGCGGAACCTATAGCTTGACCGTCTCCGGCAGCAGCACAGGCGTCACCCGCAGCGTTGGCCTAACGCTGATTGTGCAGTAGACTCATGCGTGGCGGCCGGCACTGGTGCCGGAGGCCCACGCCCACTGAAAGTTGTATCCGCCCAGCCAGCCGGTAACGTCGACGACCTCGCCGACGAAATACAGGCCTGCAACCTTGCGGCTTTGCATGGTGCGGGCGTCGAGCAAGTCAGTGTCTACACCGCCAACGGTGACCTCTGCCTTCTCGTATCCCTCTGTTCCCGCTGGCGTGACACGCCAACTGTGTAACCGCTGCTCCATCTCGGCCAGCGCCGTGTTGCGCAGAATGTTGCTGCGAACTTTGCCGCGACCATCAGGAATGTTGATGCGAAGCCAGCGATCTGCCATGCGGCTTGGCATCACTTCGCGCAGAGCCACTGCTGCGGCAAATACATCGCGACGGGCGTTCTGCTCTATCAGCGCAGAGAATATGCGGATCGATTCGACCGAGCCGAGCGCAGCAGCACGACGACGTGCGGCATCTATCGCCGACTCTGGCGCAAGATCAAGCTCGATGACTTCGCCCGGGCGCCAGTATGACGACACCTGTAGGATCGCGGGGCCACTGATGCCGCGATGGGTGAGCAGCATCCTATCACGGAATGCGTGGCGATCAGACTTTGACCTACGATCTATGCTTCCCGTAGTAGACGCAACAGTCTCCGCAGATACTCCGGCAAGATCGCACCAGTCGGCCTGATCCGGTGCGTCGAAGACGAGCGGAACAAGGCCTGGGCGCGTCCCGATAAGGCTGTGGCCGAACTGCCGCGCCAGATCGTAGCCAAGGCCCGTTGCACCCATCTTCGGGATCGATAGGCCGCCGGTTGAAACCACAACAGAGGCCGCATCAATCGCGCCGATTGATGTCTCTACGCGGAAGCGTGCGGAGGAGTTGGACGATGCGGATGCAGCCGAGATCTGCGTGACGGAGAGGATGTGCGTAGCGAGCTGAATGCGAACGCCCGCAGCACCACACTCGGCGAGTAACATGTCGAGAATCTGGCGCGCGGAGCGGTCGCAAAAGAGCTGACCGAGCGTCTTCTCGTGGTAGGCGATGCTGTGCTTTTCCACCAGCGCGATGAAATCCTGCGGCGTGTAGCGAGCCAGCGCCGACTTAGCAAAGTGTGGATTGGCCGAGATGTAATTGGCCGCTGTGGCATTGCGGTTGGTGAAGTTACATCGTCCGCCGCCGGAGATGAGTATCTTCTTGCCGGCGCTCTCGGCGTGGTCTAGCAGGAGCACACGCCGTCCGCGCCGTCCGGCTTCAATCGCACAGATTAGCCCTGCGGCTCCTGCGCCGAGGATCAGTACATCCACTTCAGTCATAAGGCCAATCATACGGCCTGGACGAGCGAACTATTCCACAGAGGATAGATGCACAGACTGCGCGTCCGCACTACAAAGGCATCCACACCATATCGACACGCACCGGAATCGCGTTCTTGATGGGGATGGTAAGAAACGACGGCGGATCGATCTTAAAGTCGCTGAGGGTCGAGGGAACTATGCCTGTGATGTGATGCGATGCACCGTCGATCTTCTGTTGAAAGAGAACGTGCGAGTAGTGCGCTGTGTTGCCGGCGAACTGCACTTCGAGATCACAGTCGAGCATGGGCGAGCCGAGGCTCGCTTGCGGCAGACGAAGACGCACACTGACGATGGGGTACTGTGCGCCGCGCGTCACTTGAATCATGTGCAGGTCGCGATTGCTATCGCCGGAGTCGAAGGACTTCACGGCAGCGGCGATAAGAAAATCACACTGTCCGGCGTTGCAGACGCCCTTGCCCAACGCGGCGTGGCTCGTCCCTTCCACCTCGTGCATGGGATGCGACATGTGATAAGTCAGAGAGGATTGATCGAGCTTCCATGACAGATCGGGCGTGAGACGATCAGGGTGACTCGACTGCGCGTTGAGTCCAGAAAATGCAGGCAGCGTGAGCAGAATAATTGCGAGCCGAAAACGCTTATTCATGGATTCCTCTGGGACTTTTGGAAGTTGAGATGAATCGGCCAGGAGACGGCGACAATCGCCGCACCGTAGCTGGCCGCCGTGGCGACAGCTACCGCTCCATGCGCCGATGCAATGCCGTGAACCTTCTGTCCGCTATTGATCTGGTTGTAGGCCATCGCGCCAAGAATCGGCGTCAGCACCATTCCCGGCGCGTGAATGTAGATGAGATACTTGTGCCACTTGACGCCACCGCGCGCTGGTTCGCCACTGACGCGGGGAGCGCGAATGGCGTAGGAGGCTGTCGCTGCGTACATCGCAACCGCCGACGCGCCCAATGCAACATGCAGGTCGCGCGAGGCCGTGTTTCCGTAGTTCCCTTTATCCGGCGGCGCACCGACCGAACTGAGACATGCTGCCGCAACCGGTATCACCGTGATGAGTCCGAGTCGTTGATGCACCTTCAGCATGTGAGTCCGGCGGTCGAAGAGCGCCTGTCGTGCCGCGTCGCCTTCGGTCTGTGCCGGGGTCAGGCCGAGGTCGCCGAGCGAGAGACCTCCAGACGGGGGACTCTGGTCGGGAGGCTGCAAGGCGCTGGCGGAGATCGGTTCGCCACGCGTTAGCACCACCGAACCGGCAGGCGCGGGCGCGGTAGGCAGCGGAGCATCGGGCAAGCTCAGAACGTCCGCCCTGACTACTTCAGTTCCGTACTGCGTCGTCAAGCTCTGCGCGGCCAAAGGTCTGAGCGCGCCACATAGGATCGTCAAGCAGATGGTACAGATTAATGCCGCTTTTCGTCGCCCGCCGGGCAAGACGCCTACCGCAGGGTTCGCCTCAGTGCACTCAACCCTATCATCACGCACGCCCCATCTCCACTCACATCGATATCGAGGAACTGTGCAATTTAGATGCACGTATAAAAGAAACGGTCCAACGATTCAGGAGCTTTGCCGAACTTTACTCCCTGCAAAATGCGTCTGAGACGTGCTAGCCTTCTCAAGTGAACTTTCTTTTTGTAGGGGACGTCTTCGGCGCATCTGGCCGGCAGATCGTCCGCGAGCATCTGGCCCATGTGATGGAGACCAACGCGGTCGATCTGCTCGTCATCAACGGCGAGAACGCAGCGGGCGGCTTCGGCATTACGCCCGCAATCGCTGAAGAGTTCTTCGATATGGGTGCGCACGTCATCACGACAGGCAACCACATCTGGGACAAGAAGGAGATCTTCGACTACATGAGCGTGCCGGTGGACTCGCACGAGCGCGGACGGCGGGTGCTGCGGCCTGCGAACTACGCGGTAGGTACGCCGGGCTTCGGCGTCTATGAGGGCGAGCTGCCCACCGGACAACGATACGCCGTGATGAACCTACAGGGGCGCGTCTTCATGTCCAGCTGCGACGACCCGTTTCGTATGGCCAGCGACCTGCTGACGGAGATCACCGCAAAGGTCATTCTGCTGGACATCCACGGCGAAGCTACGTCGGAAAAAGTCGCGCTGGGCTGGTTTCTCGATG
>CAZPZL010000197.1:0-5616 GCA_964590925.1 uncultured Granulicella sp. | reverse complement strand
TGCGGCGCCATTGTGAGTACCGGCGTGTCCGAAGAAACTGATTTTTTCGTAGTAAGTTGCGGATCGGGACCAGCCGGAACCTGAGCATGTATTACATATGTATTACATGCCAGAGAGCAGGCTCCCAGAGCGAGGGTGGCGAGGATCGGAATGGGGCGGCGTATGGGCATAGAATGAAGGAGGTCCTATACCCCCTCTGGGTTAATACTATACCCCCGGTGGGTATAGTCAAGCCAAGGAGGCGCTCCATGTCCTATCAGGATCGCGAAAAGATAAAGCTGCTGCAACGACTGAGAAAAGTGCGCGGTCAACTCGATGCGATAGAGCGCTCGCTGACCGCCGACGAGGACTGCGGCGGCCAACTCATGCTGCTCGCGGCGGTGCGCGGCGGAGTTAACTCGTTGATGGCTGAAGTACTCGAAACCCATATCCGTTTTCACCTGGCGGATGGCGCCAAGGAGCAGATTGCGCCAGAACTCGCCGAAGACCTCATCGACCTGGTGCACGCGTATTTGAAGTAGTGCCATCGGGGATGAATGTCCCGCAAATGAGGGACGAGAACCTTTCCGTGTTGCGCAGTTCCGCTGCGGCCGCGGCAGAAGTTATGCCAATCATAACGGCGGGGACAGGCATGAAATATTAACGTCCGGTTGATTCCAGCAGCGGCGCCCATCTGCCCCATCCCCGAAAAAGCCCCCGTGCCACATCCTTGCGAGTTTTTTCTGCCGCAAGGGTGGGACAGCATTTCACTTCACCGAGCCGCTTTTCTCTTCTCTATTCCCTGCTCTCCGCCCCAGCCACTCCCAGCGCAAAGTCCGCAAAGACACCCGGCGACTTGCAACTTTACTCCCCGATTCATCGCGCCCTCTTGGTTATCTTCTTTTGTAGTCTCGCTGGCTAACCATTCAACAACCACGTCTCACGCGCCCTTCTTGCCGCTGGAGCCGCTCTTGCCGGAACCGCCCTTTCCGGATCCACCTTTCTTTGATCCGCCCGAACTGCCAGAGGAACCGTCGCCGCCGCTCTCCGAAGACTTGCTTCCACCACCGGACCTACCCGAAGACGATTCGTCAAGCGGTGCCACGCTCACGCGCATGGAGGCATACGAAATGCCGGGGACCGCACTCTCCGCGCGAGCCTGGAGCGACAGATTTGGATCGGCATCCTTGTGCACAAGGTAGCCCTGCACCAGGTCGAGATTCGGCAACTCTTTGGCGAGTTCTTCCGTGTGCTTCTGCGGCACCATCAGGTAGTCACCGGAGAGCAGGCCGATGTAGCGGTCTTCGCGATCCGGATCGGCATGCGCCTGCTGTGTGGCGACGGCGCTAGTCAGATTGCCCGCCATGATGAACTTCGTGCGATCTTCCCAGTAACTCAGCGCCTGGGTAAATGCGCTGAGAGCCGGCACGCTGATAGCCGGCAGCGACACCATGGGAGCGACAATCTTGGCCCCTTGCATGATGATGTTTAGCGCCTTCACAAAGACTGAAGTACTGGCGGCCTTTGAAATGTTCACGGCGAGCTTCCCGGTCCCCTGCGTAAGCAGAATCTTGCTGGTACCCTGCTGCGCCTGCGGCGTCCTGAATCCGAGTTGCTCGAGCGACACTTTGCCCGCCTTGTTCGGCTCGAGCGATGCGATCGCCGTCCAGGCCAGCGGAGCAATGATGTTCATGTATGGGTGAATCTGGGTGGTGTCCACGCGAAGCTGCGATGCTCGAATGCTCGCGTCTCCATTCCCGGAAGTGGGCCGATACTGCGACAGCGAGATGCTCACGGCCACGTCGCCGTCATGATCC
Organism: uncultured Granulicella sp.; assembly: GCA_964590925.1. Taxonomy (GTDB): domain Bacteria; phylum Acidobacteriota; class Terriglobia; order Terriglobales; family Acidobacteriaceae; genus Edaphobacter. The sequence goes on along the minus strand of CAZPZL010000197.1, from coordinate 3,820 downwards.
AGCAGCTCCTCCCTTTCGATGTCGGTGGCATAGCGAAGGCGTTTTTTCGTGTCGCTGTAGTGGAGATATTGAGTTTCGGCGGCAGGGTCGGGAAGCTGATCGCCCGGCCCGCGCGTCGCCGCCTTGTTCCCGTAGTTCTTGCTGAAGGGATCCACGGAATCGAAGAATCCGTTCCAGAAGTCATAGGAGTCGTGCGGAGTGTCTTCTGCCGAAGACTGTAGAGCGGCATCCTGCGCTGCGGCAAGTTGCGGCAGAAGAGCGGTCAGTAGTCCGAGCATCGAAGCGTCGACTACGAAGCTGCGGCGTGAAAGTGTCATGGTCGTACTCCTTCAAACCATCGTGGGCAATTGTCGATCCAGTCGGTTGACCCTGGCGACAGTTATCTTGCGTTCATTGCGCAGCCTCCTTCGGCACGCTGCGCATCGTTGTGAGCGCGATGCCCCAATTGGTGGGCACCTCGCCGGAGAATCCTCGGGTTCCTCCGCTGGTGTTCGCCAGCAGCTTTTCAAGGGGCGAGTCAACACCCCTGGTTCCACGCGTTGCCACCCCTTCAAAGTTCAGCGCGTAGGGGTCGGGAAGCGGCTGAGCGGTACTGAGCAGAATAAACGTATCTACACCGTAAGGCGGGCCTACCCGCAAGGTGCGCGCTCCGGGAAGAACAAACTGACGGCCATTGTCCGCATCGCTGGGAAACTGGTTCTCAGCGTAGTCGAGCGGGTATACCAGCGAGCCTTTCCCGTGACAATCGATGTCGAGAACGTAAACCCAACGCCTCTCAATCACCCGGTCGGTTGAATGCAAGGCCATATTGAACTGATCTCCCTGCCGCACGGGCGACCCAGGCTGTCCAGGCTGCGGTTGCCCCGCCGCGCCTGCCGCGGGAACCATGGCCAGCGTGTAGTAGTTGCCGGAGGAGGCGTCGGCAGAGCTATTGGCGAGATCGAGCCAACCGTGTACCTTGCCCAGCAGCGATGCATACTTGCTCAACGACTTGACGCCGTCGTCAAGATCGGCCAAGCCGGCCATGTCGACCCAGTCGCTGCGTACCGGATAGGGCGAAGTCGCCGAACAGCCGGGACTGTGATCGTGCGCGGCGGTTGCGGGCGGCCCTGCCGCCATCTCGTTCTTGTGGTACCAGGCGTAAGCAGGTCCATCCGCAGTGATCGTACCAATCAGCGCGTAGTCGGCGCGGTTCAAATCGCGCGCAATTTGAACCGCGCTCGCCGGGTCCGCCGGTATAAGTTTGGACGCCAATTCCCTCGGCGCCGGAAGGTTGGCCCACAGCCTGGCGCCATCGGGAAGATTGTGCTTCAAGGCATCCGCCGTAAGTTGCGCGCCAAGAATAGTGGGCTCAGGCGCGCCGGCTTTCTGCAAAGTCCAGTTCTTGCCATCCCAGCCGAGAATGTGCGTCCAGGGCTCCTCGGCCGGATCCGAATCGACGGTCACCCCGGAGGAAGCGATCGTATCTGCCGCTGCAACCACATCCTGGATGGTCAAATTCGAAGGCCATAGCCAGATGTGCAGCGGCGTCTGTTCCGCCGGGACCCATTTGGTCAGCTCGAAGATATCGCCGGGAGCCACCTTCGCTCCGGCCGGACTAACGACGCTTGCCGATGAACGCGCAATTCCTTGCAGATCCGTAACCTTCAGCGTGACAGTCTGACCCTTCTTGTCCAGGCTCGTCGAGGTGAACTCGCTGCCTACGCCAACACCCGAGACACGTCCGATGTCCAGCGAGACGCTGCCGCTGTCATCGGTCTGCAGAACTGCGGTGCGGATTTTTCCCGAGTCCGCCGCCGTCCCACCAAAAAGCGGTTGTTGGCGGCGCGCAGCGGTGGCGTCAAGATCGGGCTCCTGGTCCGGGACGCTGCCGCCTTCCAGAACAGCCTTCACTCGCTGGTAAACGAGCGAAGCCGGTGCGTTAGCCGGCAAAGCCTGTAGCGACTGAATCAGCGCGGCGGTAAACGCACCGTGCGGTTCCGCAGTCTTCTCGGCCGGCGGCATCTCTTTCGCTGTCTGGTCCTGCTGTGCGGCAGAGAATACCAGTGCCGGATTATCCAGACGCTCGGTGGGCGCTGGCCGCGGTTCTCCGCTGGGAAGCGTGTCGGGCGCTTCGGCAATGTCCCGTGGGTCGTAAGCCAGCTTACGCTCGCGATACTGTGGGCCAATCCCGCGGCTGATGCCACCGCTGTGACAACTGTCAAAGATCACCGTCAGATGAATTCCCTTGTCCAGCGCCGCATTGAAGATGTGCGTCATCTCGCGGTCGCGCACGTCGAAGCCGCCCTTGTACGCGTCGGCGGGAACCATCGTGCTGTCCGCGTGAACATACTTGCCGCCAACCAGCACGGTTAGCTTGTTGCCTTTGCTGTTGACGCGCAGAGAACCGTGGCTGGCGTCATAGAGAACAACTGTGTCGCCGCGTTTGGGGATATCGACGAGATACTTCTGGATGGCAGCCAGAATGCCGTCGTGATCTGTCTGTGCAGAAGGCAGGACCACCACTCCGGGCCGTGGCTTGGGCGGTGCGGGATTCGTAAGCAAGGCCACCTGGTTGGCGGGAAATCCGAACTTCGGGCTCGTCAACAAGTCGGCCATGGCCTGCGCATCGTTAACCGCTCCGTCAAGATTCTCAAAGCTCCCCAACTCGCAGCGGCCATAGATGCAGCCTGCCGGATGCTGCGCCGTCGACCCTGCGGGTTGATAGGTGTTGATGCCAATCAACAGGGCGCGCTGGGTCTGGGACGCAGCCATTGCGCCAGCCAGCGCGAATACTATGGAAGAGAGAGCGGTAACGTACATTTTCATAACTGTTCCACATCCAATGAAACGGAAAATGTCGCAAAGTTGCTCTCCAGGCGGAGAATTCATTCATTGTAACGGTTCGTAATCTAACTAGAAATAGAAATCTAGGTCCCGTGTGGAAGTTACCCGCGCGAAAGTTACAATTCTTTACATTGCGGTTCTACAGATCTGCTCTCGATCCGGCCAGTTCCTCTTCCGGCGCGAGTCCAAGGAACTCCTGAAAGACATCGTTCGAAAGCAGCCGCCCTTCCGCGGTCAGACGCACAACTCCTCCGCTGGATTCAAGCAGGCCGGTCTCAGCCAGCCGCGCAGCAACTTCGAGCGCCGGCGCAACCATCGCGCGCCCAAACTCGCGCTCGAGCGCGGCCACCTTTACCCCTCCATTGAGCCGAAGGCCGAGGAACCAGGCTTCCTCGTGTTGACTCGTCGGAGAGAGCCACGCGGTCTCCGGTGGCTGCGCGCCTTCGAGAAACCCGCCTAGTTCATCCGTAGTCGTTGAACGAAGCACGTACCGTGGTTCGCCTCGCTCCGTTTCATTCGACGCCGCCCGCAGCATCGACGACGCATCCAGCCCCACCCCCAGGTACGGTCGCCTCTGCCAATAGCGCAGATTGTGCCGCGAGCCAAATCCCGCGCGGCAGAAATTCGAAATCTCATACTGCTCGATCCCCGCGCCACCGAGCTGATCGATCGCCATTCCATACATCCGCGCAATCGCGTCGTCGGAAGGCACAAGGCCCGCACGGTAGCGTACGCCGCCAGCCAGCATCTCCCGCCCCAGCCGGGAGTCTTCGTCCACCTCGAGCATGTAGACACTGGCGTGGGGAACGCCGGAGTCGACGAGCACGTTGAGCGACTCCTGCCACGAGTCGAAAGTCTGCCCTGCAAGCCCCGCAATTAAATCGACATTCAGATTAGCAATTCCAGCCGCCCGGAGACGGCGCAAGTCGTCCGCAACAATCGCCCGGCTGTGCAGACGCCCGCTGGCATGAGCCTCGCTGTCAATAAAGGACTG
>CAZPZL010000196.1:0-5618 GCA_964590925.1 uncultured Granulicella sp. | reverse complement strand
CTGCTGGATCAATAAATTTCAGGGAGAAACAGTTGGCGAGCACAGTCTGGCTCAATCTTGCGGCGCAAACATTGACCGGTCTCAGCCACGGCACCAATATGTTTGCCCCGGCTGGCACGCCCGCTCATTCCATCTTCGGCCTATCGAAGCTGGTGCTGGGTATCGTGGTCACGATATTCCTCGTTGTCGCAGGACTTTTCCTCTACGCAAGCGTTCGCTACCGCCACCGCGCTCACTCCATCGACGCCGCCGAGGAGCCAGCGCAGATATTCGGTAGCAATCAGATCGAACTCTCATGGACGGTGATTCCGATCCTGATTGTTGTCCTGCTCTTCCTTGCCACCACGCGAATTATCCTGATGACGCAGAGCATTCCCAAGCCCGCCACTTCGCTCGATGTCACCGTTATTGGTCACCAGTTTTGGTGGGAGTATAGTTACCCCAAGCTGGGCGTCGTTACGGCGAACGAGCTGCACATCCCGGTGAGCGACGTGAAGAGTCCCACGCCGACGTACCTGACGATGACCTCCGCCGATACCGACCACAGCTTTTGGGTGCCGCGACTGGCTGGCAAAATGGATCTGATTCCGAATCAGATTAACACCATGTGGATGGACCCACAGACCGCTGGACTCTATCTCGGCCAGTGCGCACAATACTGTGGTGTGCAGCACGCCAAAATGCTGATCCGCGTATACGCCGACAGCCCCGCAGATTTCGCCGCGTGGATCGCGCATCAGAAGCAGCCCGCCGTCGAAAGTACTGATCCGCAGGCCGTCGAGGGGCGGACGATCTTTCAGCACAACGCCTGCATCAGTTGCCACACCGTCGCGGGGACTGTGGCGACTGGGCGATTTGGTCCGGACCTGACGCACGTCGCCAGCCGCGATACGATCGGCTCCGGCGCGATTCCATTCAACACCGTAAATCTACGCGCCTTCGTCAATGACCCAGAACATTTCAAGCCCGGCGTATTGATGCCCGCAATGCACATGAACGACCACGACCTCGACGCCATTACCGTGTACCTGGCCTCGCTGAAATAAAGAACGGAAGGAAGTTCTATGGCAACTCACGCACCGGCACAGATCGAGACAAAGCACACGCAGTCGCGTCCTGTGCTCGACGTGCTGCACGACTGGGTGACCACGGTCGATCACAAAAAAATCGGGCTGATGTATATCGGCTACGCGCTCGTCTTTCTGGTCGTCGCGGGTGCGCAGGCGTTGCTGATGCGCGTGCAGTTGAGCCTGCCGAACAACAACTTTGTCTCTCCGCAGACCTTCAACAGCCTCTTCACCATGCATGGCACCACGATGGTCTTCTTCGTTGGAATGCCAATCTTGTTTGGCTTTGGAAACTATCTCGTCCCGCTGATGATTGGCGCCAGAGACATGGCGTTTCCACGACTAAATGCGTTCAGTTTTTGGATCTCGGCCTTTGGCGGACTTCTTCTCTACTTCAGCTACTTCGGTGCGAGCGGCCTCTACGGCGCAGGCAGCGCGCCAGACGTGGGCTGGTTCGCCTACGCCCCGCTGACGGCTCGCGTCTTCTCGCCGGGACACAGCACGGACTACTGGACGCTGGCGATTTTGCTCAGCGGAATCGGAAGCATCGGCACGGCGCTGAACATTGTTGCGACGACAATCTGTATGCGATGTCCCGGCATGAAGCTGAGCCGGATGCCGCTGCTGGTTTGGCTCTATTTGGTTACGTCGTGCCTCGTCTTCGTCGCCGTCAGCCCGTTGACAGCCGCGCAGATCATGCTGATGCTCGACCGCTACGTTGGCTCGCACTTCTTCGACACGCAGGCGGGCGGCTCGGCTGTGCTGTGGATGCACTTCTTCTGGATCTTCGGCCATCCGGAGGTCTACATCCTCATTCTGCCCGCGTTTGCATTCGCCAACGAGATCATTCCCGTCTTTTCGCGCAAGGCGATTTTCGGCTACGCAGCGATGGTTGCGGCGTCCGTAGGCATCGGCTTCATCAGCCTCAGCGTATGGGCTCATCACATGTTTACGGTTGGCCTTGGCCCGGGCGCGAACACTTTTTTCGTGTTGGCGACGATGATTATTTCCGTGCCCACCGGCATTAAGCTCTTCAACTGGCTGGCGACGATGTGGGGCGGAAAGATTCACTACACCGCTTCGATGATGTTCGCCGTCGGCTTTCTCTTCCAGTTCCTGATCGCCGGTCTGACCGGCATCATGCTCTCAATCGCTCCGCTCGACTGGCAGCTTGGCAACTCGTATTTTGTGGTTGCGCACTTCCACTATGTGCTGGTCGGAGGAATCCTCTTCATGCTCTTCAGCGCCTTCTACTACTGGTATCCGAAGATGAGCGGCCGCATGTTGAGCGAGAAGATGGGAAAGTGGCACTTCTGGATATTTTTGATCGGTTTTCATCTGACCTTCGACTTTATGCACGTTCCCGGAATGCTTGGAATGCCGCGCCGCATCTACACCTACGAGGCCGACCGCGGATGGATGATCTGGAACCTCATTATTTCCAGCGGCGCAATATTCCAGACCATCGGCACGCTGCTCTTTGTCTACAACATGATCTGGTCGTACTTTAAAGGACCGATTGCCGGCCCCGATCCGTGGGACGCGTGGACGCTGGAGTGGTCGACGCCATCGCCGCCGCCCGCGTATAACTTTGCCGAGATACCGACGGTTGCCAGTCGCCGTCCGCTGTGGGATCTGAAGCATCCAGAAGATCCAGACAGCAACTACGAGTAACGAAGGAGCCGCAAAGTTTGAGCCAAGCCGCCGTCATTCCGAATGCAACAACGCAAGAGTGGACACTTCCATCGCGAGGGGTCGTGGGCATGGTCTGCCTGATCGTTGCCGAGGCTGCGATCTTCACTATCTTTGTAGTGGCGTATCTCTACTACCTGGGCAAGGATCGCTCTGGACCAACACCGCGCGATGTTCTCGATTTGCCGATCTTCATCTCAATTTGTCTGCTATCGAGCAGCCTTACGGTTCACTTCGCCGCCGCCTCACTGCATCACGGCAAGCGCGCGCTGACATCGATCTGGCTGGCTGCGACGGTGCTGCTGGGCAGCATCTTTCTCGGCGGTACGGCGCTGGAGTGGTACAAGCTGATCGTTCGCGATGGGCTGACCATCCAGACCAACCTCTTCGGGACGACCTTCTACTCGCTCGTTGGGCTGCACGCGAGCCACGTCATTGTTGGGCTATTTATGCTCTCGCTTGCGCTGTATTTCTCGCTCACCGGATCGATGACATCAAAAGATACTGGACGACTCGAAGTCCTCTCGCTCTACTGGCACTTCGTCGATGCGGTATGGGTCGTCGTCTTCACCGTCGTCTATGTTTTGGGTCGATAAGAAAGGAGCCTCGATGCACGACGAACACGCGCAGAACGATCCCAACGTCATCCAGCTTCCTCGCCCCACGTCGTGGCCGATGGTTCTATCGCTCGGTCTCTCGTTGATTCTTGCAGGTATGGTGACCAGCGTCGTCGTTGCGATCTTCGGCCTGGTGCTGGCGATTGCCAGTTCCATCGGCTGGTTCCGTCAGGTGCTGCCGCACGAGGCGCACGAAGCGGTGCCGTTGGAAGACGCCGCCATTGCGCCGAGCAGCGTGCGAACACTGCTTATACCGACGAAGAGCTGCGCTGAACAGTACACCTACGATAGCTTCCATCTGACGACTGGAATCAAGGGCGGCGTCGCCGGAGGCATCGCAATGATTGTTCCCGCGATCGTCTTCAGCCTCATCAAATTCCACAGCCTTTGGTATGCGATGAATCTGCTGGCGGCGGGTGGCTTCGTCAACTGGGCCAGCGCAAGCGACGCATTCCTCTGCCAGTTCCACCTACAAGGCTTGCTCGCCGCGCTCTTCATTCACGGACTCACGTCGCTTCTGGTCGGGCTGCTCTACGGCGCAATGCTCCCGATGTTTCCTCGCTACCCAATCGTCAGCGCGGGCGTCATCGCGCCTCTATTGCTGAGCGGAATTCTGCACTCTACACTTGCCGTCCTCAGTCCCATCCTCAACCAGCGCATCGACTGGCCATGGTTCGTCCTCTCGCAGTTCGCCTTCGGACTGGTCTGTGGCTTCGTCGTCAACCTACAGACGAAGGTGCGCAGCGCCGAGTTTCAGGCACTGCCGTTTGCAGTGCGCGCAGGTCTACACGGCAATCCTGCAATTCTGCAAGGCGATTCGCAGGCGCAACCCAACGCAAACTCCACCGATGAGAAAGATAGCTCCCGATGAAGACCAGATCCCTCATCCTCTGCGCCGTGACTGCTGTAGCCGTTTTAGCTACGGCGGGCTGCAGGAACGCGCCCGGAAAACCCGGCTCCGAGCCAGAGATTCCACGTCCAGAGCAGGTCGTCGATTTCCCCACGCTCTACGCCGAGAACTGCGCCGCCTGTCACGGTGTCCACGGTCAGAACGGCGCTGCAATCTCACTGGCCAACCCCGTCTATATTGCAATAGCCGGAGCAGCAAATATCCAGCACATCACAGCCGTCGGCGTTGTGCACACGGCGATGCCGCCTTTCGCGCAATCCTCCGGGGGCATGTTGACCGACCAACAGATTGCAATACTCGCGCAGGGGATTGCAACGACATGGGGCAAGCCGGCATCCTTTGCCGGAGTGACGATTCCCGCCTACGCCAGCACAACTCCTGGCGACGCCACGCGCGGTCAGCTTGCCTTCACCAATCTCTGTGCGCGCTGCCATGGAGCGAATGCCACAGGCGGTAAGGCAGATAATGGCAGCGCCACCGGATCGCTCGTCGATCCCGCCTATCTAGCGCTCATCAGCGATCAGGGGCTACGCAGTACCATCCTCGCGGGTCAGACCGAAAAGGGTCCGCACGACTGGCGCTCGTATACGCCGGTACATCCCATGACTGACCAGGATGTCGCCGACGTCGTTGCATGGCTCACCTCGCATCGTGTCGCAAACCCCGGCCAACCGTATCAATCGCACTAACAGCAAGCGGAGAGAAGTATGAGCGAAGACCACATAAATCCAACACCGCCCAGCCCGGAAGAGGCCGATGCCAAGGCCGCAGCGCACACTCGCCGAGCCTTCCTCTTCAAGCTCTCGGTCGCACTGAACGCAGCCGTTGGAGCAGTGCTCGCCGTGCCGCTGGTCGGCTATCTGCTCGGCCCTGCGCTGAAAAAATCCGCGCCCACTGGCGCGTGGATCGCGCTTGGCTCGCTCAGCGAATTCCCTATCGGCGAGACGCGCCTGGCCGACTTCCGCAGCCCGGTTGCCAGCCTCACCGACGGAGAGACCGCCAAGGTCGCCTGCTGGGTGCGTCGCATCACCGAGCAGAAATTTCAAGTCTTCGCCATCAACTGCGCGCACCTTGGATGCCCCGTCCGCTGGTTCGCGCAGTCGAAGCTCTTCCTCTGCCCCTGCCACGGCGGCGCCTACTACGGGACGGCACCCGCGCCTCCGGCCCACCCGAGCGCGGCCTGTTCGAGTACCAGTACCAACTCGCCGGCGACTCGCTGCTGATCCACGCCGGCGACATGCCCACGCTCGCGACTCAGGCCTCCTGCTCGAAGCCGAAACCGCTCACCCAAGTCTTCCCGGCAACCACCGCCAACACTCCCGCCGCCGCGAG